>CAYWNX010000321.1:0-3216 GCA_964459735.1 uncultured Dechloromonas sp.
CCCTGCACGGTAGGAACGTCCCCAGACTCGCGCGATAGGTTCCTGTCGTAGTTGACAAGCTAATAGGAACCTGTCATAGTGCGGCTCCTAATGGTGGTCGATGGAACCAAGATTCGCGCCGCAAGGCTCGCCGTCAAAGACAAGACCGCCGGCAAGAAGGGATCGCAGACGTGGCTCGCCGATGTGATCGGCGCGCACCCGACGTCCATTTCGGACTGGGAGCGCGGCGACACGCAGCCGAGCACTCGCCATCTGATGTCTCTCGCCGGTGCGCTCGAGGTGACGGTCGAAAGCCTGTGCGGCTCGCCCGAGGTCGAGTCCAACGGCAGTCCCTTTCGGGACGCGGCCTGACATGCAGATGGTCGACGTGCTTATCGCGGCGTTGGAACAGTTCCGCGAGCGGTCGCGCGAGCAGGTGGCCCCATGACCGCTGCGGAGGCCCGCTACTACCGCGCCTCCCGTTCGTGTCACACGGCGTGGGCGAACGGTCAGCCGCAGTACGTGTTGCCGGGTGTGCTGGATCAGGTCGAGCCGAGTGCCCTCGGCCTGATCGAGCCCACCGGGCTCAACCGTGGGGCCGAACCATGCTGCGCACCTCCTGAGGCGCAAGTCTCACGCGCGGCCCCGACCGCTACCCCCAACGCGGTCGGGTCGGCCCCTTCACCACACGACGGCCCCGGCCGCATGTCTCTCTCGGACGTGCGCGGCCGGGGCCAGATCGGAGCATAGTCATGTTCCTCGAAACACTCGTCGCCGTGTTCCTGCTCGGGTGGCTGGTCGCGTTCGCGTTCCTGTACCTGGTGAACATCAGGCCGCTGGAGCGGCAGCTTCGCGACATGCACCGCCACCAGTTGCGCGAGATGCGGATGCGCCGCTACCGCTCCGAAATCAGGCGCAAGCATTTGGGCACCCCGTATTTGGCTTCGACCCGGCAGGCGTATGTGCCGCCCCCGCCAACCGAGTTCGAGCGGCTGCTCGCTGACCTGGACGACCACAACGGCTCCAGGAAGGCACCGGAACTGCGGGTCGTGTCGTGACCGGCACCGAAGTAGAGGTAGCCGCAGGGCAGCAGCTTGAGCAGATCGCCCGCGACACCGACCTTGACCGGATCGCCCGCTTGGGCATGTGGCTCGCCGCCGCAGAGTCGAACAGCAACGACCCGAAGGCGAAGGGCATGGCAGCCGCGTTGCGGATCGGATACGCCGAAAGCCTCGGACTGCCCGCCCATGCCGCCGGGGAGATCCACATCATCAAGGGCAACCTGACGCTGTCCGCGAAGATGTGCCGCGCGCTCGCGCACAAGCACGGACTGCGGGTCATCCGCAAGAAAGCCACGGACGACAGTTGCACCGCCGCCGTGGTCGACGCGGCCGGCATGGAGCTCGGTGACGCCACGTACACGTTGGCGCAGGCGAAGCGTGAGGGACGGTCCGGGGACAACTGGACGAAGTATCCGGACCGGATGATGTGGGCGCGGGCGTCGAAGCGTGCGTTGGATGATTTCGCGCCGTGGGTGACGTTGGGCGTGGTCGTTAGTGAGGACGTGTTGGAGGGTGAAGTGGTGCCTGACCCGTTCGAGGACGGCGACTGATGCCGTTCACCGTCCGCATCCATCCGAACGGCGAGAAGGCGATGCCATCGCGCGAACAGACCTTCGAGACGAAGCGCGAGACGCTCAGGTTCATCTCAGGACTCGGTGAGTTGTCGTTTATTCAGAAGGTCGCACCGCGTGTCTACAGCCTTCGGGTGAAGCCGAAGAAATGACGGCCAAGAACACATCCCCGACCGCGCCCGAACGCGCAGCCGAATACCACGCGTCCGCCGGGTTCTCGTCCACGTTGGCGCGGGCGATCATCACCAGGACGCCCGCGCACGCCAAAGCGTTGACCGAAGGGCACGGCAAGGACAGCGACGCGATGGACATGGGCACCGCCGTCCACCAAGTGCTGCTGCGCGACGACCGCGTAATGGTCGGTGACTACCCGGACTTCCGAACGAAGGACGCGAGGGAGTGGCGCGACACCGTCCGCCGGCTAGGGCAAGTACCGATACTCGCCCACAAGTGGCAAGAGGCGAACCGGATAGCCGACGCTGTCCGTGACCAACTCAAGGCGCTGAACCTGGATCCGGTGCCGTTCACGGAGGGCACCGCGGAGCATGTGATCCGGTGGGAAGAGAACGGCGTCCAGTGCCGCGCGATGTTGGACTGGTTGCGAGACGACCTCGAAACGATCGACGACCTCAAGACCACGTCGGACGCGTCGTTCCGCGGATTCCAACGCAAGGTGTGGTCGCTCCGGTACGACATCCAGGCGGCGTTCTACCTGCGTGCGGTCGGCGCGTGGCTCGGGGAAATGTCCCACCCGATCAAGCCACGGTTCCGATGGGTGGCCGTCGAAACCGAGTATCCGTACCTCGTCACCGTCCATGAGTTGTCCAAGACCGCGCTCGAGAACGCCGACGCACGCGTCGACGAGGCGCTGCGGATCTGGGCTGACTGTCTTGCGGCCGACAGTTGGCCCGGCTACCCGGTCGGGGTGAACGAGGTGGGGCCGGTGCCGTGGGAGCGGGATTCGTGGTCGGAGGTTGACGTCGACGAGGTCCCGTTCTGATGACGGACGGCCGTGTCTACACCATCGAGGACGAGATTGACGTGTTGCATGAGGACTTGGGCCGGGCGCGCCGCCGTTACGACGATTTGGTTCGTGCCCGTCATGACGGCCGGTTGGTGAGCGAGGTGGAGTTGGAGCAGGCGATCGGCCGGATGGCTGACCGGGTTCGTGTGTTGGAGCGTGAATTGGCGGAGGCTTGTGCGGAGCAGGTGGCTGCGGCCGAGGGGTTCCGGTCGTGACGTGGCTTCTGCTTGCGGGGGTGTGGGTTTGCGGCGGTGTGTTCATGTGGCTGCTTGTCGCCGGCGGCACCCGGCCGGCCACGTTCCCGCAGTACCTGCCGGAAGCCGATACGTGGATGCTGAGCGAGCTCGCGTGACCGGCGACCAGTGGAAGGCCGCCGAGGCCGAGGCTGCCCGTCTCCGCGAAGAACGGAACGCGGCGAGGCGTTGCGACTCAAGTATGCAGCGGACGCTCGCCAAGGTCTGCCGCAACGCGGAGCGAATCGAGACTGACCTCCAGGCTGCGGAGGCGCGGTGTGCGCGGCTGCAACAGGCGCTCACGGCGATGGTCTACGTCCACCCCTGTAACTGCGGTGACGGCATCC
>CAYWNX010000322.1:0-993 GCA_964459735.1 uncultured Dechloromonas sp.
GATTCCGCAACCTGGGTACTGCTGGCCAAGGCGGCCGTGATGGGCGTGGTCGAGGGGCTCACCGAGTTCCTGCCGATCTCGAGCACCGGGCACCTGATCCTGGCCGGCTCGCTGCTCGGCTTCACCGAGGCGCCCAATACCGTGGCCCAGAAGATCGGCACCATCGGCGAAGGCCGCACGGTCGGTTACGCCGCGCACGGCGCCGCCGGCATGCTGACCCTGTTCATCCGCGGCGTGCTGTGCAACTGGATGGTGTCCACCGGCGTCGTCTGCGCCATGATCTGCACCAACGTGACCGGCAAGGTCGTCGCCATGTGGATGCCGATCATGGTCTTCTTCTACATGGGTTTCGAGCACTCCATCGTCAACATGTTCCTGTTCCCGTCCGGCCTGATGCTCGGCGGCAATTTCACGCTGTACGACTACTTCATCTGGAACGAACTGCCGACCGTTGCCGGCAACCTGGTTGGCGGCCTGGCCTTCGTCGGCCTGACGCTGTATTCGACCCACATCCGCACCGCACCGAAGCGCAAGCCGGCCTGATCGACGGCGATTCACGCCACAGCCCCCGTCCGCCGGTCGGGGGCTTTTTTCAATTTTGGCCGAAATTTCCGGTTGACCGTCGGGCGCCCGTGAGCGTCCGTTCAATCGCCAATTCAGCCGGGAAACGGGCATCGCATGAGCCGTCATCTGATCGTTGCCGTCGGGCAATATTCCGACAAGGGGCGTAAGGAACTCAATCAGGATTTCCACGGTTCCGCCATGCCGCGCGAGCCGCAACTCTCCGCCAAGGGCATCGCCATCGCGCTGGCCGACGGCATCAGCAGCAGCGCAGTCAGCCAGGAAGCGGCGCAGTCGGCGGTCACCGGTTTTCTCGAAGACTACTACTGCACCTCGGACGCCTGGTCGGTCAAGAAGTCGGGTGAGCATGTGCTCACTGCCATCAACTCCTGGCTCCATTCGCAAACCCAGCAGAGCCACCACCGCTACGAC
>CAYWNX010000322.1:1003-3214 GCA_964459735.1 uncultured Dechloromonas sp.
GCTACGACCGCGAACGCGGCTACGTGTGCACCTTCAGCGGCGTCGTCATCAAGTCCCAGACGGCGCACTTGTTCCACGTCGGCGATGCGCGCATCTACCGGCTGCGCGGTGCCGAACTTGAACAGCTGACCGAAGACCACCGGGTCTGGGTGTCTTCGCAGCAAAGCTATCTCGCTCGTGCGCTGGGCATGGACCGCAAGGTCGAAGTCGATTACCTGGCCGTTTCGCTGGCCGAGGATGAACTCCTGCTTCTCGCCACCGACGGCGTCTATGAATTCATCGACGGCGCCGGCATGGCTGCAGCCATCGCCGGCTGCGCCGGCGATCTCGACCTGGCCGCCAAAGCCATCGTCGACGCAGCTCTGCAGCGCGGCAGCACTGACAACCTGACCCTGCAAATTATCCGCATCGACCAGCTGCCCAGCCCCGAATCTAACGAAATGTACCGGCAGCTCTCCGAACTGCCCTTCCCGCCGCCGCTCGAAGCGCGGATGAATTTCGACGGCTACCAGATCATCCGCGAAATCAAGGGCAGCGCCCGCAGCCACATCTACCTGGCCGTGGACAACGACACCGGCGAACGCGCCGTCATCAAGACCCCCTCTGTGGACCAGCAGGCCAACCCGGCCTATCTCGAACGCTTCCTGATGGAAGAATGGATCGCCCGGCGCATCAACAGCCCGCACGTCGTCAAGCCGTGCGCCCAGACGCGGCAGCGCCACTACATCTACGTCGTCACCGAATACATCGAAGGCCAGACCCTGGCCCAATGGATGATCGACAACCCGAAGCCCGACCTGCCTACCGTGCGCGGTCTCGTCGAGCAGATCGCCAAGGGCCTGCAGGCCTTCCACCGCCTCGAAATGGTGCATCAGGACCTGAAGCCCGACAACATCATGATCGACGGCACCGGCACCGTGAAAATCCTCGATTTCGGCGCCACCCGGGTGGCCGGGGTGATGGAAATCGCCACCCCGATCGAGCAGATCAACCTGCTCGGCTCAGCCGCCTACGCCGCGCCGGTATACTTCCTCGGCGAAAATGGTTCGGCGCGCTCGGACATCTACTCGCTTGGCGTGATTGCCTACCAAATGCTCTCCGGCAAACTGCCCTACGGCCCCGAAGTCGCCAAATCGCGGACTAGGGCGGCGCAGAAAAAACTCGCCTACCGGAGCGTGCTCAACGAAGAACGCGAAATCCCTGCCTGGGTCGACGACGCCATCCGCAAGGCCGTCGAACCCGACCCCTTCGCCCGCTACGAAGAGCTGTCCGAGTTCGTCTTCGACCTCCACCACCCGAACCAGGACTTCCTCAACAAGACCCGTCCGCCGCTGATCGAGCGCAATCCGGTGATCTTCTGGAAGAGCGTTTCGTTTGTGCTGCTGCTGGCGCTGATCGTGCTGAGCGTGGAGCGCTTTCATTGACCCGGACGATCGAGGCGGAAATGCTGCACCCCAAGGGTGCTTCCTTCGGGGCGCGGTCAACCGGGGAAAACGGTCGAAAATGAAAAATGGCGCGGATTGAATTCGCGCCATTTTTTGACTTCGGGTGGTAAGCCTTACCCCGGAATCTCGGCCTCGACCAGCTGCGCCAGCAATACCAGCGACTCCTGCCAGCCCAGATAACAGGCCTCGGCCGGAATGACCTCAGGGATGCCCTGCTGCACGATGTTCAATTCGACGCCGCAAAAAACCGGTCTGATCGAGATCGTCGTTTCCATTTCCCCCGGCAGGTTCGGGTCGTCGAAGGAGTCCGTGTGGCGGATGCGCTCGTTGGGAACCAGCTCCAGATACTTACCGCCAAAAGAATGGCTGTGGCCGGTCGAAAAGTTGGTGAACGACATCTTGTAAGTCCCGCCCACGGTGGCATCCAGATGATGAACCTTGGCCGTGAAACCATGTGGCGGCAGCCATTTCACCATGGCGTCGGCATCGAGAAAGGCCCGATAAACCCGGTCTGGCGTTGCCCGAAGCACTCGATGGAGCGTGACAGTATTGGTGGCCATGAGCATTAACCCTTTCTTTCTATGTTTGGTTTGAAGTGGCGCCAATTGAATTGGCAGAGTCAGCCGATCATTATCTTGGGCGCCTGGTGGCGGCTAAGGTTCAAGGGGATTCGTGCGATAAAAACGGGGACTATCCCAGTGGTTTTGGCTGGTTGCAGCGATAACGGGCCATTTCGACCTCTTTGGTCTTTTGGGGCTAGCTAACG
>CAYWNX010000323.1:0-3188 GCA_964459735.1 uncultured Dechloromonas sp.
CCCCGGGGCCGCGGTCGCGGCGCACCATGTCGCCCGTTGCCACCACAGCCAGCGAGCGCGTCGTCGGAATGCCCAGCGCGTGCATCGCTTCGCTGATCAAGTATTCGCGCAAGGCCGGCCCAAGCGCGCATTTGCCGTCACCATTGCGCGAAAACGGCGTGCGGCCGGAACCCTTGAAAGCAATATCGCGGCGCTGGCCATGGGTGTCGATCACCTCGCCCAGCAACAATGCCCGCCCGTCACCCAACTGCGGCGAAAAGCCGCCGAACTGATGGCCGGCGTAAGCCTGCGCGATCGGCTCCGCGCCCTCCGGTACCCGGTTCCCAGCCAACGCTTCGACGCCCTCTGGTGAGGCCAGCATCGCCGGGTCGGCACCCAGCTCGCGGGCGAGTTCTTCGTTCAGGCGGATCAAGACCGGCTTGGTCGCCGGCGCCGGCTTCCAGTGAACGTAGAAATCCTCCAGGTCGCGGACGTATGTGTTGTCGAAGGCAAAAAAATGGGGCGCAGGGGCATTCATCGGAATTAGCAATTCAAGCGAGCGTGTATTTTGTGGCAAATCTGCCCAGCAGAAGGGGTTTCAAGCGAGTTCGATGCAAGTGCTCGGGTTTGGTTCCCGTTTTGCCAATGAAGGAGAATTCGGGAACGCGGGATTTTTTAAATTTAGGCAAAATATCCGGTCGACCCTAGGGCCAGCCGTTGACTCTATGGTCGTGGCGTTGAGGATTGCATGGGCAAATGCATAATTTAAAACTGATCGTTAGTCGAATATATTTAATTGGATCAAATTCATTCCTTGGCCAGCACCTTCGAGCGCCTGCTGCTGGCCAAGCTGGGTTTGCGCAGCGGGCTGGCCGATGACGAGGAATTCATCGGTGCGACCTTCGGTTTCCTGCAACAGCATCGGCCGGACTTCACGCTGTTCTTCCGTACCCTGTCAAAACTGCCTGCTGCGGTCGACCCGAAAAAACAAGAAAAAACCGATGCGCCGCTGCGCGATCTTTTCATCGACCGCGCCGCCTGCGATACCTGGCTGGCCAACTGGCGCGCCCGTTTGGCGCAAACGCCGTGGGCCGATGGCGAGCGGCCATGCTCGCCGCCAACCCAAAATACGTGCTGCGCAATCCCTATGACGAACAGCCGGAATTCGAGGAATACGCCGCGCTGCCACCGGACTGGGCGCGCGGGCTGGAAGTCAGTTGTTCCAGTTAGCCGCGGTGTTGCCTAAACCGTCAGCCAGCGAAGCAAGCTCGTATAGAGTTGATCGGGATTGACCGGCTTGGCGATGAAGTCGTTCATGCCGGCGTCCAGGCAGCGCGCCTTGTCCTCGGCGAAAGCGTTGGCAGTCATGGCGATGATCGGCACTTCGGCATAGTCTGCTAACTGGCGGATAGTCTGGGTTGCCTCAATGCCGTCCATTTCCGGCATTTCCATATCCAACAGGATCAGGTTGTAGCTGCACGATTGCACCAGCGCGACGGCCTGCGCACCATCCGGAGCGATATCGACAGTAAAGCCGATCACTTCGCGCAACAATTCAAGCGCCACCTCCTGATTCACCCAGTTGTCTTCGGCGACGAGAATCCGTTTTTCGGCATGGGCGAGACGCAATTGCCGTTCCGCTGCGGCACCTGAAATGGCCGGAGCGGGATCAGGCTCGGTCGGCAGGGTGCAGGTTTTGCCCAAGCTCAGCGTGAACGTAAACGTACTACCCGTGCCAGGCGTGCTGCTGACCTTGATCTGCCCGCCCATGATCTGGACCAGGCGCTGGCAGATATTGAGCCCGAGACCGGTGCCGCCATATTTGCGGGTTGTCGAACTGTCCGCCTGTTCGAAGGGAGCGAAAATGCGTCGCAGCGTCTCGCTCTCCATGCCGATACCGCTGTCCGTCACCGAAAATTCGATTTTTGCCGCATGCGCGTCTGGCTCGGCCAGCCGGATGCTGAGCGTGACGGTGCCGCGTTCGGTAAATTTCACGGCATTGTCGACCAGATTGAGCAGCACCTGCTGCACCCGGAGCGGGTCGCCGAGATATTCGTGTTGCTGTAGCTCGGGATCAAGCTCGGTGCGAAGCTGCAAACCCTTGGCCAGCGCCTTGCCGCCGAGCAAACTATCCAGATTGTCGAGCAGGCTGTCGAAGCGGAAGGGCACTTCTTCAAGTGTCATGCGATTGGCGTCAATTTTCGACAGATCGAGTATGTCGTTGAGCAGTTTCAGCAAATGGCTGGCGGCGCCATGGATCTTGTTCAGTTTGTCGAGCTGGCCGGCATCCTGGTTGTTGCGTTGCAGAATATGGGTGAGACCAATGACGGCGTTCATCGGTGTGCGCAATTCGTGGCTCATGTTGGCCAGGAAAGTGCTCTTCGCACGGTTGGCCGCCTCGGCGGCTTCCTTGGCGACGGAGAGGGCCAGTGTGCGTTCCTCGACCAGCGTTTCAAGATGGTTCCGATGGCTTTCCAGTTCCGCCTCGGCCTGTTTGCGCGCCGTGATATTGATCCGGTTGCCGACGATATAGCCACTCGGTGTCCGGTACTCGATGATCAGCAGCCAGTGTCCGTTGCCCAGGGCTTGTTCGATATGCCTGCCATCGGCTGCCTGGTGCTTGCGTACCCGTTCAACAACCCATGCGTCAATCTGGCCGACAGCCTCCTGGTATTGCCCCCGCTCGGCGCCCCGGCGGACGATTTCCTCGAAGGTCGCGCCGGGCACGATCAGGTCGCGGCTGGTCTCGTAGAAATCCAGATAGGCTTCATTGCAGAGCACCAGACGGTCGTTTTCATCGTAGATCGTAAAGCCTTCCGAGATGCTGCTGACCGCCTCATGGAGCAACTGGTGCGCCTTGCGCGCGGCCAGTTCGGCCTCCTTGCGCCGTGAAATATCGATGTAAGCGATCATCACGCCAAAATCCGGATGGTTCATGGGCGTAGCGCTGACCGAAAGCCAGATTTTGCCGGTCGGAGTCACCGCCTGCATTTCGACATCGCGCACCGCCTCGCCTCTGCTTAGCGCTTGGACGCCGGCATATTCCTCAGGGGGCATCAGACTGCCATCCGGGCGCAGCAAGGTCCATTCCTTGCTGCCATGGTTGCGGGCAAGATGCGTTTGCTTGCTGATCCCGAGCAACGCTTCCGAAGCGGGGTTGCAATCGACGATGTGCCCGTCGGGATCGGTGATCGAAATGCCGACCGGCA
>CAYWNX010000324.1:0-3176 GCA_964459735.1 uncultured Dechloromonas sp.
AGCTTTCACTGTTTCGCCAACTCTACCGGCGCGACCACCTGTCGCAGGTGCTGGCGACTTTTGCGCTGATCCTGATCGCCAATGAGTCAGTACGGATGATCTGGGGTGCCCAATCCGTGATGCTCAATCCACCGGAGGCACTTTCCGGGCCGGTTGAAATCGGCGGTTTTTTCTACCCGGCTTATCGGCTGGTGATTATTGTCTTCGGGCTGGCGGTGGCCGGGCTGCTTTACCTGCTGGTAGCGAAAAGCCGGATCGGCATGTGGGTGCGGGCTGGTGCTTCCAATCGGGAAATGACCGAGGCGCTGGGGATCAATGTTCAACGCCTCTTCACCGCCGTCTTCGTCTTCGGTGCCGCGCTCTGCGCGCTGGCTGGCGGCTTGCTCGGGCCGCTGCTGGCGGTGCAGGTCGGCATGGGCGAGAGCGTGCTGATTCTGGCTTTCGTCGTCATCATCATCGGCGGGATCGGCTCGATTCGTGGTGCGCTGGTCGGCAGCCTGATCGTCGGTACGGTCGACACGCTGGGCCGGGCGCTTTTGCCTACCCTGCTGCGTGTCCTGCTGCCGGCCGATGCCGCTTCAACACTCGGCCCGGCGCTGGCCTCGATCCTGATTTACCTGTTGATGGCCGGCATCCTGTTCTTCAAGCCGCAAGGCCTCTTTCCGGCGCGCGCCTGATGGCTTTCTACCGCCCTGCTCCCTACCAGAAACCGCTCGCCATCGGGCTTTTGCTGGTCGCGCTCGCCCTGCCTTCAGTCCTTGCTGCCTTCGGCCAGGAGTTCTACGTCGGCTTCGCCACCCGCGTCCTGATCTTTGCGCTGGCAGCCTCTAGCCTGAATCTGGTGCTTGGCTTCGGCGGCATGTTCTCGCTCGGCCATGCCGCCTTCTTTGGGGCCGGCGCTTATGTCGCGGCGATCTGCATGCAGGCCGGGATCAGCGATGCGCTGCTCGCCTTCCCCTTGGCGATGCTCGCGGCCGGCTTGCTGGCGCTGCTCGTCGGTGCCCTCAGCCTGCGCACGCGCGGCGTCTATTTCATCATGATCACGCTGGCTTTCGCCCAGATGGTCTATTACCTGTTCGTCTCGGCCCGCGCCTGGGGCGGCGATGACGGCCTGCCGCTGGCGGGCCGGATGACGCTCGGCGGCCTCAACCTGAGCAGCGACAACGCCCTGTTTTTCACCGCATTATCGGTGTTGACCGCAGCCATCATCTTTTTAGGCCGGCTGGCCGATGCCCGCTTCGGTCGCACCATCCAGGCCATCCGCGAGAACGAAACGCGGATGGAGGCGCTCGGCTATCCGGTCTTTCGCTACCGCTTGGTCTGCTTCGCGCTTGGCGGTGCGCTGGCCGGACTGGCCGGCGCCCTGCTCGCCAACCTGACCGGGCTGGCCAGCCCCCACCTGCTGCAATGGATGCAGTCCGGCACGCTGCTGGTCATGGTCATCATCGGCGGTGTCGGCTATCTCTACGGCGGCGTGGTCGGCGCGGTGGTCCTGCTCTGTCTCGAAGAAGTGCTCTCCGCTTTCACGCTGCACTGGCATATCGGCCTCGGCGTGCTGCTGCTGGGGATCGTGCTGTTTGCCCCCAGGGGCGTCGCCGCCCTGTTTGGAAAAAATGATGACTGCGCGCGATGACTGAGCCCCTGCTCGACGTTCGCCAGCTCTCGCGGCGCTTTGCTGCGGTCGACGCCTTAAAAGACGTAAATTTCAGTGTCGAGGCGGGCGAGGTGCATGCCCTGATCGGGCCCAACGGCGCCGGCAAAACGACCTTCATCCACCACGTTTCCGGTGCCTTGCAGCCGGATGCGGGCAGCGTTCATTTCGCCGGGCGCGACGTGACCCGGCTCGCCATGCACCAGCGCGTTGCCGCCGGCATGGCGCGCTCGTACCAGATCACCAATGTCTTCCTCGGCCTGTCGGCGCTCGACAACGTCGCGCTGGCCGTGCAGGGACGGCAGGACGCCGGTTCCAGCTTCCGTTTCTGGCAGGCGGCCCGGGCCGAAAAACGCCTGTTCGAAGAAGCGCGCGCTTTTCTCGAACAGGTCGGGCTGGCGAAGCGGGTTGAAACGGTTGCCGGCAATCTCGCCCACGGCGAACAACGGGCGCTGGAACTGGCCATGGCATTGGCCACAAAGCCGCAAATGCTGCTGCTCGACGAGCCGATGGCCGGCACCGGCCCGGAAGAGTCGGCGCAGATGGTCGAGCTGATCGAACACCTGGCCCGCCACGTCACCATTCTGCTGGTCGAGCACGACATGGCCGCCGTCTTCCGGCTGGCCGACCGCATCTCCGTGTTGGTCAATGGCCGGCTGATTGCGACCGGTACGCCGGAGGCGGTGCGGGCCGATCCGGAAGTTCGCCGCGCCTATTTGGGTGATCACCTATGAGCAGCCTGCTCGAAGTCAGCAATCTGGAAGTCGCCTACGGCCCGAGCCAAGTGCTTTTTGGCTTGAATCTGGCGATGGCCGAGGGTGAAGCCGCCACCCTGCTCGGCCGCAACGGCATGGGCAAGACGACGACACTGCGCGCCATCTGCGGCCTGCAGGCGATCAAGGCCGGCAGCATCCGCTTCGCCGGCGAACGGATCGACGGCAAACGTCCGGACCACATTGGCCGTGCCGGCATCGCGCTGGTGCCGGAAGGGCGGCAATGTTTCCCGAATCTCACGGTCGACGAGCATTTGGTCGCTTTTTTCGCCAACCGTCGTGCCGTCAAGGAAGCCTGGACGCCGGCCCGTGTCTACGCCCTCTTCCCGCGCCTGCGGGAGCGCAGTAAAAATTTGGGCAACCAGCTCTCAGGTGGCGAACAGCAAATGCTGGCGATTGGCCGGGCGCTTGTCACCAACCCGCGTCTGCTGATTCTTGACGAAGCCACCGAAGGCCTCGCCCCGCTGGTTCGTGAGGAAATCTGGGCCTGCCTGGCCCGCCTGCGTAGCGAGGGGCAAAGCATTCTGGTGATCGACAAATATGTCGAAAAACTGATCGCGCTGGCCGGGCAGCACACCATCGTCGAGCGCGGCCAGGTTGTCTGGCAAGGTTCATCGGCCGAACTCAATGCCGATCACGCGATCTGGCAGCGCTACCTGGGCATTTAGCCGGTTTGGCCTTACCCGGCTGAATCCGTCGTCGTAACGCCGTATTTTTTCGCCACCGCGACATACAACTCCTGGGCCGAAGCG
>CAYWNX010000325.1:0-3171 GCA_964459735.1 uncultured Dechloromonas sp.
ACCACCTGACCATCCTCGTTTGCGATTTCGAGGGTCGGTTCATTTGTCGACTGGAAGAAGATGAAGTCCTCTGAATACTGCGCCTTGATCGGCATTCTCGACGACGGCTGGTCTGGTCTTTCCGACCGCGCCCGCCAGCGTATCGCCAGCGCCGACGTAGTGATCGGTGCCGGCCGCACGCTGGCACTGGTCCGGCCCCATCTGCCGCCCAGCGCGACCTGCAAGGAAACCGACGGCGTCCTCGGCCAGGTGCCGGGCTGGATCGCCGGCGCCCACGCCGCGGGTCAAAGCGTCGTCGCGCTGGCCACCGGCGACCCGCTTTGCCACGGCATTGCCTCGTGGCTGACCGGCAAGCTGGGGCGCGACGGTTTCGAAATATTGCCCGCCGTGTCCACGCTGCAACTGGCTTTCGCCCGGTTCAAGACGCCGTGGCAGGAGATCAAGATTTCGACTTGCCACAGCGCCGATGCCGGCGAGTGGTTTGTCGGCGCGCCGCCGACGCATGGCCTCTACAAGCTGATGCGGGCAATTGCGCTGCATCCCCGGGTCGCGCTCTTTACCGGCCCGGACAACAACCCGGCCCGGCTGGCGCGGGCGCTGATCATCGCCGGCTATGGCGACGCGGTGAAGCTTTCGATCGCCTGCCGCCTGTTGCTGCCCGATGAAGCAGTCTTCACCGGCCTTGCTGCGGTCGACGTGGCAAATCGGGCATTTCCCGAGCCGAATGTCGTGCTGGTCGAACGCCAGCCGGATGCTGTCTACCCCGCCTTCGGCCTGGAAGACCTCGAATACATTCAGCGTTCGCCGGAAAAAGGGCTGATCACCAAGCAGGAAGCGCGTGCCCTGTCGCTCGCCAAGCTCCGCCTCAAGCCCGACGCCATGGTCTGGGACATTGGTGCCGGTTCCGGTTCGGTCGGCCTCGAATGCGCCCGCCTCGCCCCGCACGGCCACGTCTGGGCGATCGAGAAAAATGAAGGCGACGCCGCCAACGCCCGGGCCAATGCCGAGCGTTTCCGCGTCGGCAACTACACGCTGTGCGAAGGCAAGGCGCCGGCCCGGCTCGACAGCTGGCCGGACCCGGATGCCGTATTCATCGGTGGCTCGGGTGGCGAACTGGCCGAACTGATTCGCCTGATTCTGACACGCCTGAAACCCGGCGGCCGGCTGGTGATGAATTTCGTCACCATTGAAAACCTCGCCGTCGCCACCGCCACGCTGAAAGAAAGCGGCGCCGCCTGGGATGTCGTCCAGCTCCAGGCCAGCCGCAGCCAGCCGATTCTCGACATGCACCGGCTGGCGGCCCAGAACCCGGTGTGGATCGTTACTGCAAGCAAGGAAAACCTATGAACCGTTATGGAAAACTGATCGGCGCCTCGCTCGGCCCCGGCGACCCTGAACTGATTACCCGCCGCGCCTGGGCGGTGCTGCAATCCGGCGCCCGCTGGCTGTACCCGGTCAAGAAGGCCGAGGAATCGTCCTATGCGCTGTCCATCGTTAAGCGCGGCGGCTTGCCGATGCCGGCCGATGCCGACGAACTGGTTTTCCCGATGACGCGCGATGCCGACATTCTCGCCAAAGCGTGGACGCGAGCCGCGGCGCGCACCGTCGAACTGCTGGCCGAGGGCCGCGATCTGGTCTTTCTGGTTGAAGGCGACGCCTCCACTTTCGCCACCTTCGGCCACCTCGCCCGCGTCGTCCGCGAGCTGGCGCCGACGGTGGAAGTCGAGACCATCCCCGGCGTTTCCTCCTTCGCCGCCGCCGCTGCCAGCACCGGCATCACGCTGGCGGAAGAGGACGAAACGCTGGCGATCATTCCCGCCAATTACGGTGTCGGCGTCATCGATCACCTGCTGGATGAATTCGATACGCTGGTCCTGCTCAAGGTAAAACCGCAGGTCGATGAAGTGATCGAGTTGCTGGAACGGCGCGACCTGCTCGCCACCTCCTGCTTTATCGAGAAAGTCGGCGCGCCGGAACAGCGCATTGTCCGCGAGGTCGCCAGCCTGCAGGGCGAAAAGGTCAACTACCTGTCGCTGATGCTGGTGCAGAACCCCAAACGCGTACGTGGCGAACTGCGGCGCGGCTGCCGCAAGCGCAAGGAAGCGGCTGAATCGTAGATTGCTGCGACCACAGAAGCAACGGCTGGCCCTAGGGTCGACCGGAAAAAACACCCAAAAATTAAAACGGACCCCAACCCCATGAGAATCGCAGTCGTTTCAATTACCAAACACGGCATTGCGCTGGCCGGCAAGGTCGTCGCAGCGCTGCCCGGCGCCCAACTGTTCGCCCCCGAAAAATTCCGGGCCGAGGCTGAAATTGCCGCTCCCGGCGCGGCCAATTGCTACGAAGGCAAGGTCGGCGATCAGGTGCCGGCCCTGTTCGCCACTTTCGACGGCATTGTCGCCATCGTTTCGCTCGGCGCCGTCGTGCGCCTGATCGCGCCGCATCTCGGCAAGAAGGAAACCGACCCGGCGGTCGTCGTCATCGACGAAGCCGGCAAGTTCGTCATCCCGATGCTCTCCGGCCATCTCGGCGGGGCCAATTCCCTGTCCGGGCATCTGGCCACGGCGCTCGGTGCAACACCGGTATTGACCACCGCTTCCGACGCCCGGCAGACGCTGGCGGTCGACCTGCTCGGCCGCGAACTGGCCTGGAAATTCGAGGCGACGCACGATGAAATCGTTCGCTGCAGTGCGGCGGTGGTCAATGATGAAGCGGTGGCGCTGGTTCAGGAGGCCGGTAACGAAGACTGGTGGAGTGGTCATGCGAACGGACGGAGCGGGCCGCTGGCTGCCAATATTCAGCGTTTTGCGCGACTGGAAGAGGTGGAGGTGGATCGTTTTGCCGCGGTGTTGTGGATTGCGACGCGCGAAATGCCGGTTGAGTTTGTGGCGCAGTTGGCCGGGAAGCGGGTTGTCTATCGGCCTTCGCTGCTTCAAGCATGAGGCTTGCTGAACCTTTGTTTTTCCAAGATATGGACGCTGGCAGGGAGTCGCCCCCTCACCCTTCGCGAGCGCCGAGCAGCGCAGCCCGGCCGGGGGAAGTCGGCTCGCAATGTTTGAGCCGCAGGCGAGTTTTGCGAGACGCCCGGTCGGGAGAGCAGCGCAGGGAACCGGGCCAGCGGCCCGGCGCGAACGCAGGGGTCGCCTTTCTTTGCATACTTTCTTTGGC
>CAYWNX010000326.1:0-3141 GCA_964459735.1 uncultured Dechloromonas sp.
TCCCATGAGCAGCAGGTCATCCTCAATACCGCCCTGGTCGGAATCGTCAAGGCACGAGAGCGCACCCTGACCTGGGTCAATCGCACCTTCGAGGAGATATCGGGCTATGAGGCCAGCGAACTTATCGGCATGCCGACGTCGCTGCTTTACTTTGACCGGGCCGAATATGAAGCGATTGGCGCCAAGGCTAATCTGGCGAGGCTCAATCAGGGCAGTTTCCATGGCGAGTGCCAGCTATTGCGCAAGAATGGCGAGGTAATCTGGGTTGAGTTTTCAAGCGCATTCCTCGATGTCCAAACCGGGGATTCGATTGGCGCCTTCTTCAATATCACCGAACGCAAGCAGGCCGAGGTGGCGTTGCGGGAAAACGAGCGCCGCCTTGCTCTGGTAATAGACGGTTCGGATCAGGGCTTCTGGGATTGGCGACTGGACTCCAATAACTTTACGGCTAGCCCCCGGTTTGAAACGATGCTCGGTTACGAACCAGGCCAGATGACCCTGTCGCCCGAGCAGTGGGGCAAGTATGTCAACGCGGAGGATCTGGTCAAGGCGCGCTCGTCGATACAAAGCCACCTGGAGGGCAAGACTAAAAATCATGAAGTCGAATTCCGTTGCCGCACGAAAGCCAATGAATGGCGCTGGATACTGACGCGCGGCAGTATCGTTGAACGGGATGCCAGCGGCCGCCCGCTGAGAATGGCCGGGACCCATACGGACATTACCGACCGCAAGCGCCTCGAGTTCGAAGTCAGGGCCTATAGCGACCACCTTGAGTTCCTGGTCGAGAGCCGGACACAGGAGTTGGCCAAGGCAAAGGAAGTGGCTGAAGCAGCCAATCGCGCCAAGAGCACCTTCCTCGCCAACATGAGTCACGAACTGCGGACACCGATGAACGCGATCATGGGAATGACCAGCATCATGATACGTCGCGCCCAAGACCCCAAGGTCAGGGATCAGTTGGGCAAGATCGACAAAGCCGCCAAGCACCTGCTTGCGGTCATCAACGATATTCTGGATATTTCCAAAATTGAGGCCGAACGGCTCACCCTGGAGCAACGCAACTTCATGCTCGCGGAAGTGCAGGAAAACATCTCGACGCTTGTCGGACAAAAGGCAACGGAGAAGGGGCTGCAATTGAGCTTCGAGTTGAAGCCGGCGCTGGCACAACTCGCCCTCTGGGGTGACCCCACGCGTCTCAGCCAAGTCCTCCTCAACCTGACCGGCAACGCCCTCAAATTTACCGACCAGGGCACCATCACCCTGCGTGTCCTGCCGATCGAAGAAACCCCGAGCGAGGTGTTACTGCGCTTTGAAGTACAGGATACGGGCATCGGCATTTCAGCTGAGGATCAGAAGCGGCTGTTCACCGCTTTCGAGCAGGCTGACGGCTCAATGACCCGAAAATATGGCGGGACGGGGCTAGGGCTGGCGATCAGCAAGCGCCTGGCAATACTCATGGGCGGCGACGTTGGCGTCGATAGCCTGCCTGGCGTCGGCAGCACCTTTTGGTTCACCGTCCGACTCGGCAAGGCAGCCAATGCCGTCTTGCCAATGCCAATTTTTACCGGCGACTCGGCAGAAACACAGCTGAAGGCCAAATTTACCGGGGCCAGGATTTTGCTGGCCGAAGATGAGCCGATAAATCAGGAGGTTTCACGCGGCTTGCTGGAGGATGCTGGCCTGCAGGTCGACCTTGCCGAGGATGGCGTGGCAGCCCTTGCGCTGGCCCGAAATAACACCTACGACCTGATTTTGATGGATATCCAGATGCCCAAGCTGAATGGCATGGATACGACCCGCGCCATTCGCGCCTTGCCTGGCCGTGAACAGCTACCAATCTTGGCCATGACGGCGAATGCTTTTGACGATGACCGGCAGCGCTGTCTTGAAGCAGGGATGAACGACCATATCGGTAAGCCAGTCGATCCGGATACATTGTTCGAAACCTTGCTCAAGTGGTTGGCGCAGCAAAAACACCTCCATTGAGAAGCCGGTCGGAAATTTCATTTTCCTGAATGAACTCTTCGCTACCTGGTCGATGCAGCAAAGCATTTTGGCTAAGGCGCGGGTCGGACGAAGCGGTTAAACTCGCCCCCTTTCCCGTTGTCCTGATTTCGCCATGACCTTTGCCTCCCTCGGCCTCGCCGCTCCGCTGCTGCAGGCGCTCGAAACGCTCGGCTACAAAACGCCGACCCCGATCCCGTTGCAGGCCATTCCCGCCGTTCTCGCCGGGCGTGACCTGATGGCGGCGGCGCAGACCGGCACCGGCAAGACAGCCGGCTTTGCGCTGCCCGTGCTGCAACGCCTGAGCGAGGGCGAAAAGGCGGCGAGCAACTCGATCCGTGCGCTGGTGCTGGTACCGACGCGGGAACTTGCCGAGCAGGTTCAGGCCAGCTTCCGCCAGTATGGCGAACACCTGCCGGTCAGCACCTACGCCACTTATGGCGGCGTCAGCATCAACCCGCAGATGATGCGCCTGCGTCGTGGGGTCGATGTGCTGGTCGCCACGCCCGGCCGCCTGCTCGACCTTTTCCGCCAGAACGCCATCAAGTTCAAGCAGGTCGAAACGCTGATTCTCGACGAAGCCGACCGCATGCTCGATCTCGGTTTCGCCCAGGAACTAGCAACGGTTTTCGCCGCCCTGCCGAAACAACGCCAGACCCTGCTTTTTTCCGCCACCTTCTCGGACGAAATCCGCAGCATGGCCAAGGCCCGCCTGCGCGACCCGCTCTCGATCGAAGTCAGTCCGCGCAACAGCACGGTCAAGGCGGTCAAGCAATGGGTGGTGCCGGTCGACAAGAAACGCAAGCCGGAACTCTTTCTCAAAATGCTGAAGGACCGGCGCTGGGGTCAGGTCCTGGTTTTCGTCAAGACGCGCAAAGGCGTCGATGAACTGGTCAGCCTGCTGCTCGCCAGGAAGATCAGGGCCGACGCCATTCACGGCGACAAACCGCAACCGACCCGTCTGCGGGCGCTGGAAAGCTTCAAGACCGGCGAAGTGCAGATTCTGGTCGCCACCGATGTCGCGGCGCGCGGGCTGGATATCGACGACCCGCCGCAGGTGGTGAATTTCGATCTGCCGATTGTCGCCGAAGACTATATCCACCGCATTGGCCGCACCGGCCGCGCCGGCGCCACGGG
>CAYWNX010000327.1:0-3110 GCA_964459735.1 uncultured Dechloromonas sp.
AACCGCAGCGAGATCGGAGCCGGCCGACGGCTCGGTCAGGTTCATGGTGCCGGTCCACTCGCCGGAGACAAGGTTCGGCAGGTAGGCGGTTTTTTGTGCATCCGTACCGGCAATCATCAAGGCCTCAATCGCACCCTGCGTCAGCATCGGGCAGAGCGAAAAGGCGTGATTGGCGGCCTTCCACATTTCGCTGACTGCTGTGGACAGCAGTTTCGGCAAGCCTTGGCCGCCAAATTCCGGGTCACAGCCCAAGCCGTTCCAGCCGTTATCAACAAACTGGCGGTAAGCCTCCTTGAAACCGGGCGAAGTGGTAACGACGGTGTCTTTCCACTTGGCGCCATCCCTGTCGCCAACTTGATTGAGCGGCGACAACACGGCGCCGGCAAATTTGGCAGCTTCGTCGAGAATTGCGTCGATCACATCGGACGATGCTTCCTCACAGCCAGGCAAAGTGACGATCTGATCCAGCCCTGCCAGTTCCTGCATGACAAAACGAATATCCTTCAGCGGCGCAATGTATTCACTCATGAGACAGCATCCTTCTAGTGATTTCGATTGGATGTTTCCTTGAGTTCGACAAGGAAAAGAATTTCTTCAACAACGGGCAGCGTGAAACCAAGGCGTTTTCCGCCACGGTTATCGCGCAAAAGCTGATAGAGATAACCCACAACGTCGCCCGTGGGCCATAACTCACAAACCATACCGATGATGCGCGGCATGTCTTCGAGCGATTCCGGACGAGGCGCAACCGGCGGCTGCGCCACATCGTCGAGCACCAGATCAATGGTTTGATTGCCAGAGAGAGACTGGGCAGGATCCCAGTGCTGAATCTCGACGTTAAAGTTCTTGTTCAAATTGGCCGCGACCGTTTCAAATTCGGCTTTCATCCCGGCCATCCGGTACACGTCCATCAGTCGAATCCAGGGCTGCAAAGCTTCCTGCGGACTGTTGTCGATATACTCCTGCAAAGCCTGCGCCGCACCCTTGACACGACCGAAGGACAACATGATGTCAGCCAGTTCCATCACAGGATTGGCTTCAAAATGCTCGTCCACCGTAGCAGCATTGATCGACATCAGCGAGTCATGTGCCGAAGGGACTCTTTCGCGAACCGCCGCACCCTGCGCCTGACCATGCTCTCCAGCATCAAGCTCAACATCGATCTGCATCGGCTTACCCATCGCCGAGGGCTCAACGCTCAGATCGACGCCACCTAATTCCTCACGCTCATCATCCCGCTTCGGATCGATCTCGAATCCGTGAAACGCTACGAGATCATCGTCCTCGACATGAGGCTGCCGACGCTCGCGATAGTTTTTCCAAGCCAGCCAGCCGCCCAAGCCAAGGAAGGCGCCGAGCAAAACGCCGTATAGACTCCATTCGGAAAGCCCGAACGTAGGCTCGGCAGCAGCGGCCGGCTTTCTTGCCGGAATGGCAGAGACAGGTGGAGTTGATTGAGCCACCGACAAATCCACCTTCGAGGTCGGCGGCTCAATAGCAGCACTATTCTGTTCAACGCGTTGCGCGAATTCCGAGGTCCGCTGCTGCAATTCGTTGAGCATTCCCTCCATATTGCGCAATTTCTCCGCCGTCGCCATCTGCGTCGTCACTTGCTCATGCAGCGCCATCAACATTCGGTATTCCAGACGAAAAATTTCGCGCTGCTCCTCCTTGCCTTCAGCCGAGCTTTCGCTCCAGGCCAAAAGCTCGGTCGCCAAGCGCAACGAAGGCTCACCTCCGTCCATGCCACCGGAAACAATCAGACGATCAGGCAAACCCGCCGACACCGGGCGCCGCTCGACACGTTGCGGGTGCAAACGGCGTGGCGCAACCTCAAGGCGATCAGTTGCAACCGGGTGCGGCCGCGTAACGGGCGAGATATCGGCGATTGGTGAGCGCAGTGGGATATTTCGCGCCAAGGGTCGCTCAGGCACGGGTGTAACGCCATCCTTGAGCGGCGACACCAGCAGCATATATTCTCGTGAAACTTCGACGCCGCAGGTCATCTGCACCGCCAACTGCAAAATTGGCTCCCGCAGCGGAATCTCGGAGCGAATTTCCAGTACAGGCGGAGTCGCCTTGCGAATACTTAGGCTCGCTTTTGTCAGCCAAGGCAGATCACCAGCGTCGACCGGTTGCACCAAACGAAAGCAGCCAGCATCGAGGCTTTGCCTTTCGGCACCGAGAAGATCAATTTCCAGCCTAGGGCGCTCTCCCAAGGCCGGTTGGCCGCGTAAATCACCGAGGCCAATCGCGGCCACTTCGCCAGAAAATGGCAAGAGAATGAGCGGCAAGAAAAAACGAAAAACAGCAGGATTCAACGGCCCGACCCTCGATAGCAGCTTTTTTCCGGGATTGTAGTCATTATTTATCGGCCAGATATCGAGAATCGTCGAAGGTTATCACCCATTCAGGTCGATAGACGACAAAAAGTGTCATCATCATGCCCGACAACCAGGCCTCGGAGAAACCAAGCAGCAGGAAGTACGGAAAGTACTCACTGACCAGATATTCCCACGGGTAGGCGCCGGCCAGCGCAAGAAACAGGCTTATCGAAAAACCGACACAAATAATGGTCAGTGCGGCACCAAAGAAACCATGCGCAAAGATGTAGACAAAGAGATGTTTGGGCAGCAGGCGGGAAAAGAGCCAATAGAACATCTGGCTGAAAACGACGCCAAGCCCGGCTAATAAAAGCGCATTTAGCCCAAAGGCTAACGGTCCGGCAGCACCGTTCAGCGTAATGCCAGCGGTCACCAGCGAGAGGCCGATGAAAGCCAGACGTGGCCCGAAACTCAACGTAAATACGGTGGCACCCAGCAAATGAAAACTCAGCCCGGGCTTGACGCCCGCTTTCAGACTCCAGATCAGTGTCAAAAACACAACCATGCCGAGCCAGACGTTCAACAACTCGGAACTCTTCAGCCGGCGCCAAGGCGCTCGCCAAAGATTGTGGGCGAAAAACAGTAGCCAGACAGCCCAAGCCGCCCAGTACCATTCTTCGCCCAGCAATGTATCCGGTAGGTTCACATGGCCATTTTAGCCGACAGCACTCACCAGTTGCGGCACGACCTCAAACAGATCCCCGACCAGCCCGTAATCCGCCACCT
>CAYWNX010000328.1:0-3108 GCA_964459735.1 uncultured Dechloromonas sp.
CGGACGCGCAGGATGTGCGCCGCCTGTTCAACATGAGCTGCGGCGGCGAGGGCTTTTTCCTTGAACGCCATCCCAAGCTCGCGCCGGTCAATACGTTCACCGACGGGATTTTCCTGGCGGGCTGCTGCCAGGGGCCGAAGGACATTCCGGATTCCGTCGCCCAGGCCGGCGCCGCTGCGGCGGAAGCCTTGGTGCTCATTGACAAGGGTTACATCGAGCAGGAGCCGAACACCGCCTTCATCCTCGAGGCCGAATGTTCCGGCTGCAAATCGTGTGTGCCGCTCTGCCCCTACACCGCCATCAGCTTCGATGACGCGAAAAAGAAGGCGTACATCAACGAAGCCCTCTGCAAAGGTTGCGGCACCTGCGTCGGCGCCTGCCCGTCGGCCTCCATCGTCCAGAACCTGTTCGAGGACGAAGAGGTGTTCAGTGAGATTGAAGGTGTCTTGGCTTATTAAGGATTCCTATGAGCGATACGATTTCCAATGTTGAAGCCGCCTGGACGCCGCGGATCGTGGCGTTTTTCTGCAACTGGTGCACGTACACGGCGGCGGACCTGGCGGGGGTGTCGCGGCTGAAGTACGCGGCGAACATCCGGGTGATCCGGCTGATGTGCTCGGGGCGGGTGGATCCGCAGTTCATCCTCGAGGCCTTCGCCAAGGGGGCCGACGGCGTGCTCATCGGCGGCTGCCATCCGAACGACTGCCACTACGTCGAGGGCAACTACAAGATGCTCCGCCGCTCGCGTCTGCTGGGGCGGATGCTGACCGACCTGGGCATCGAGGAAGACCGCTTCCGCCTCGAATGGATCTCGGCCGCCGAAGGCGAGAAGGTCAAGACGGTGGTCAACGACATGGTGGCGAAGATCACCGCGCTCGGTCCCTTGCAGATGCCCAAGAAATTTGCCGACTGGGACGCGGAGATGGAACAGCTGGAACACGCCGTGCAGGCCACGGAAGCCAAAACCGAAGCGGAGGTAGCCCATGTCTAAACCCAAAGTTGCCTTTTACTGGTGCGCCTCCTGCGGGGGGTGCGAAGAGACCGTCGTGGACCTGGCCGAGGACATTCTGGGCGTGGTGGAGAAGGTGGACATTGTCCTCTGGCCGGTGGCGATGGACTTCAAGTACAAGGATGTCGAGGCGATGGCCGACCAATCCATCGTGGCCACCTTCCTCAACGGGGCGATCCGGTCCACGGAGCAGGAGGAGATGGCGCGGCTCTTGCGGCGCAAGAGCCAGTACCTGATCGCCTACGGCTCGTGCGCGCACACCGGGGGCATTCCCGGGCTGGCGAACCAGTTTGCGCGGGAGCACATCCTCCGGTTCAACTACGAGGACGCCCCGTCGCTGGTCAACGAGGCGAAGACCCGGCCCCAACTGAGCTTTGTCGAACAAGGCCGGGAAGTGCGGCTGCCGCAGTTGCACCACGTGGTGCGCGCCTTGGACCAAGTGGTGGATGTGGACTACTACATCCCCGGCTGCCCGCCGACGCCCAACCTCACCAAGATGGCGGTGACGGCGCTGCTGGAAGGCCGGCTGCCGGCCAAAGGCTCGGTCATCGCGCCCGACACGGCGCTATGCTCGGAATGTCCCCGGCGGGAGAGCAAGCCGACGGATGTCGCCTTCACCGAGTTCAAGCGCCCGCACCAGAAGCTGCTTGACCAGGAGAAGTGCTTCCTGGCGCAGGGGGTGGTCTGCATGGGCCCGGCGACCCGGGCCGGGTGCGGCAGCCAGTGCCCCGGGGGGAACATGCCATGCACCGGGTGCTTCGGCCCCACCTCGCGCGTGCGCGACCAGGGGGCGAAGATCCTGTCGAGCCTCTGCTCGAATGTGGGGCCGAAGGAAGAAGAGGGAATTGACGCGGTGCTGGCCGGCATCCCCGACCCGGTGGGGACGTTTTACCGGTACGGCCTGGCCAAGAGCCTGCTGCGGAGGAAAGTGAACCTGTAAGCCGATAACAACCACGGATGAACACGGATAAACACGGATGGGAGTCGAGCGTCGAGAGCCGAGAGGCGGGCAGCCGCTGCGACTCATCCTTTCGTGTATTTCGTGGTTAATCTCTGACTTTTTTTATGAACGACGCCGCCAAGCAAGTATTTAATCAGGCCAACCTGGCCGCCAACGCGTCCGCGCAGTCACGGCGGCGCAACGTCAGCATTGACCCGATCACCCGGCTCGAGGGACATGGCAAGATTGACATCTTTTTGGACCCCAAAGGCGATGTTGAGCGGGCCTACTTCCAGGTGCCGGAACTGCGGGGCTTCGAGGTGTTCGCCATCGGGCGACCGGCGGAGGACATGCCGCAGATCACCAGCCGCATCTGCGGGGTCTGCCCGACGGCACACCACATGGCGGCGACCAAGTGCCTGGACAGCCTGTACGGCGTGACACCGTCACCGGCGGGGCGGAAGATTCGAGAATTGGTCTATAACACCTTCATGCTGGAGGACCACGCGCTGCATGTCTATGTGCTGGGCGGGCCGGACTTCATTGTGGGGCCGGAAGCCCCGGCGGCGGAGCGCAACATTGTCGGCGTCATCGGCAAGGTGGGAGTCGAAGTCGGCAAGAAAGTCATTGGCATGAGAAGGCGGCTGCGCGAGCTGATCGCCTACTTTGGGGGCAAGGTGGTGCACCCGGTGCTGGGGTTGCCCGGCGGGGTGTCCAAGGGGCTGAAGAAGGAAGACCTGCCCAAGTTCCAGGCACTGGCCAAGGACGGGCTGGAGTTCGCCCAGTTCACGTTGCAGGTGTTCAAGGACATCGTGCTCAAGAACCCGGAGTACGTGAAGCTCATCACCTCGGAGGCCTACACCCACAAGACCTGCTACATGGGGATGGTGGATGCCCAGAACAAGGTGAACTTCTACGACGGGCAGTTGCGGGTGGTGGACCCGAAGGGGAAGGAACTGTACAAGTTTGCGACCGAGAAATACCGGGACTACGTGGCCGAGCACGTCGAGCCGTGGAGCTACATGAAGTTCACCTATTTGAAGCCGCTGGGGTGGAAGGGGTTTGAGGAGGGCGAAGGGACGAGCATCTACTCGGTGGCGCCATTGGCGCGGCTGAACGCATCGGAAGGGTTTACGACGCCGCTGGCGCAGAAGGCGTA
>CAYWNX010000329.1:0-3102 GCA_964459735.1 uncultured Dechloromonas sp.
CGCGGGCGCTCCTCGCGCGCGCACCGGGCAATGTCCCGTTCCAGCGTGCCTTCGAGGTAGCGCCGGTTCAATAGGCCGGTGAGCGAGTCACGGTTGGCCTGCTCTCGCAGCATTTCCTGCAAATCGTGGATGGTTCTGATCTGCTCGTGCAATGCGGCGTTGGCGTCCTCGAGGATCTGCTTCTGTGCAGCAACGGCGCCCTGCACCTCCTGCAACCGGCGGATGTAGGTGAAGAACTCGACCCCCATCAGGGAGAGGTAGATCGCCAGGCCGATGATGGATGCCAGCGTCACCAGTCCGTCGGTATCGGCGGACACGCGGAAGGCGATCACCGTGGTTGACGCCAGGGCACCGCTGAGCAGCGCCGCCGGACAGATCAGGATGCCCGGCAGGCCGCGCATGATGGTGTGGTTGAGCAGCGTCGCGAGGCACAGGGCGACGGTGATCCACAACGGGAAACCGAGCCCCGCCGCCCAGGCGCCGGACACCACCGCATCGACGACCAGGTTGTCGAGCTCGGCCTTCTCGGGTTGCTCGCAAGCCCGGATGCGCCACTGCATCAGGTGCGGATAGACCGCGAACTGCAGCAGGAAGCCGATCCAGAACAGCGCTCCGGGACTTTGCGGCAGGACATGCAGGGCAATCGGTATGCCCACCAGGGCAAACGCGGCAACTCGTACCCGGTAGCTGTTCACAGCGACCCAATGGTGCGTTCTCTCCAAATCCAGCGTGACTGCACTCACATCCGATCCTTCGCTCAAATCCCTGGTCCAATGCGGCGACACCGGTCGTCTGTCAACCCCTCGTTGCGCGGATCACTCCCGGCACCTCATGCATCAAGGATAGCATCCTTGCGAGAATTCCTGTCCCCGGCAGTTCGACGACGAAGCTCATGTGGGCCACGCCACCGCGCGATTGCGTCCGCACCGCGGTGACGTTGATCTTCTCGCGTGACAGGATGTCGGAGATGTCGCGCAGCAAGCCCTGGCGGTCGGTGGCATCCACCACCAGGTCGACCGGATAGATCGCGCCTGCCTGCTCTCCCCATTCGGCGCCTATCACGCGCTCGGGATTGCGCGCAGCCATGTTGCGGAAGTTCACGCACTCGACACGATGGATCGAGATGCCCTTGCCGCGCGTGACGAAGCCGGTGATGGCATCGGGTGGCATCGGTTTGCAGCACTTGCCCATCTGCGTCAGCAGGTTATCTACGCCCACCACCAGGATCCGGCTCTCGCCGGCGCGGCTCTTGCGCATATGGATTTCCGGCTCCGGCGGCGGGGGTTCCGCGCCGCCGCGCAGCGCCGTGTCGATCGCCCGCATGCCGACCTCACCACGCGCCACGCCCAGAAACAACGCCTCGGCAGATTTCAGCCCGAGCTTGGCCGCCAGTTCGTCGAGGCTGGCCTGGGTCTGCCCCTCGCGCTGCAACTCGCGGGTGACCAGGCTGCGTCCCTGCGCGAGCTGCTCCGCCTCGTCCTGGGCAGCGAACCATTGCTTGGCCTTGGCGCGTGCGCGCGACGTGGCGAGATAGCCCTGCGCCGGATTCAGCCAGTCACGCGACGGACCGCCGCTCCTGATGCTGACAATCTCCACGCGCTGGCCGTTCTGCAGGGGCGTGTTGAGCGACGTCATGTGGCCGTTGACCTTCGCCCCGCGACAGCGATGGCCGAGATCGGTATGCAGCCGATAGGCGAAATCCAGCGGAGTGGCGCCGCGCGGCAGGTCGATCACCTTGTCCTGCGGCGTCAGCACGTAAATCGTGTCATCCAGGGCGGCGCGCCTGAACTGCTGTACCCATTCGGCGGAATCGGCAATCTCGTCGCGCCACGACAGCAGTTGCCGCAGCCAGGAAATCTTGTCTTCATAGGCGCCGCCGGCCTTGGCCGAACTGCCGGCTTCCTTGTAGCGCCAGTGCGCCGCCACCCCCAGTTCGGCATGCTGGTGCATCTCGCGGGTGCGGATCTGCACCTCCAGCGAACGGCCGTCCTCGTCTTCGACGGCGGTATGCAGCGACCGATAGAAATTGCCCTTGGGGTGCGATATGTAGTCGTCGAATTCGCCGTGGATCGGTTGCCACAGGTGATGCACGATGCCCAGCGCCGTATAGCAATCCTTGATTTCATCGACGATGATGCGCACCGCGCGTACGTCGTAGACTTTCTCGAAGTCGATGTCCTTGCCGCGCATCTTGTTCCAGATGCTGAAGATGTGCTTCGGCCGGCCATAGACCTCGGCGCGAATGCCGGCGGCGGCCATTTCCGCCTGCAAGCGCGCCACCGCGGCGGCAATGAAACCTTCGCGCTCCGAGCGCTTTTCATCGAGCATCGTCGCGATGCGTTTGTAGGTTTCCGGTTCCAGGTAGCGAAAAGAAAGATCCTCGAGCTCCCATTTGACGTGCCAGATACCCAAGCGGTTGGCCAGCGGTGCATAGATCAACTGGCTTTCCTGCGCCATTTCCTCGCGCACCGTGCCGGGCCGGTTATTGAGGAAGCGCAGGGTCTGCACGCGGCTCGCCAGGCGCAGCAAGACGACGCGGATGTCATCGACCATCGCCAGCAGCATCTTGCGCAGGATCTCTGTCTGCGCCTTGACCTCCGCCACACCTTCGGCAGCAGCGGCGCGTGTCAGCGGGCGCAAGCTGCCCAGCCGGTGCAGCCCCGCGACCAGCCCGGCCACCGTGTCGCCAAAGCCGACTTTCAGGCGTTCGCCGCAATCCTCGACATGGTCGCTGGCCGCAAACAGCAGGGCGGCGACGCGGGCATCGGCATCGAGGTCGAGCGAAGCGACGATCAGGGCCATGCCCAGGGCGTGCTGCAATATCGGCTCTCCGGTACCGAGCAGCTTTTCGCCGTAGGCTTCGCGCGCCAATGCCAGGGAGTCGACGATGCGCCCCGCCGCCGCGGCGGACATGCCCAGACGCAATTGCGACAGTGCGGCAGCCTCGCCATCGGACTGCTGCAGGGAATGCACCACGGAGACCATGGCCGGATTATCCCATGCGGCACGCTCCGGCCGTGGGCCCACTCCCGCACCGACCAGGCAACGGTGCCGGAATACCGTCCCCGCCGCACGCGGACGGGGACATAATCCTCCATCCAT
>CAYWNX010000330.1:0-3088 GCA_964459735.1 uncultured Dechloromonas sp.
GCCGGCGAGCGCGGCGAGGGAGCGGGAAAGGACGGGGCGTTGCATGGGGCGGTTCTCCAGGTGCGGGGATGGGGGATGAGTCATTTCGCGCGCGCGTCGCGCACGGCGGCGGTGTAGTGCTCGCGCATGGCGACGAAGTCGGCGTCGCTCGCGCCCGCGTCGGACCAGCGCTTGAGCAGCGCCTCGACGCGGTCGTACTCCTTCAGCTCGAACAGGCCCGCCAGCAGGTACAGCTCCGGCGTGCGGTCGGCGGCGGGCATCTGCTCGCGCAGGCCCTTGTAGTTGTCCTCGAGCTTCTGCGCCGCGTCGGGCGGCGCTATCGAGCGCATGCGCACCGCGCCGATGCGGCCCGAGGCGTCGGCCGTGGGCGTCTTGACCAGTTGCCGCACCAGCATCTGCGGCAACTGCTTCACCTCCGCCGGGGCGGCGCCGGCGGCCGACTTGGACTCGGTCTCGCCGATCTCGAAGCGCGCGGCGCCGCGCCAGCTTTCCTGCCGGCCATTGCCGAAGTAGACCACCTGCAGCACCGCGTCGGCGCCGAGCTGCAGCTTGTCGCCGGCCTTCAGGCGCGAGAACGCGGCGGCGGGCGTCGGCGCGGGCGCGCCCTGCTCGACGGTGACGCGCCCCTGCAGCGCGGTGATGATGGCGCCCTGCTGGGCGGCGGCGGGCAGCGCGGCGAGCGCGAGTAGTACGACGATCCAGTGCTTCATGCGGGAGTCTCCGGGGTTTCGATGTCTAGGATTTCGTGGACCACGACGGGCTGCTCGCGGCCCTTCACGTGGATGCGATCGGTCTTGCCGGTGCGCACGCCGGGGCCCGCGGCCTGCACGGTGGCGTCGCTGGCGAGGATCGCGCAACCGACCTCCTTGGTCGCGCCCTCCAGCCGCGAGGCGAGGTTCACGGTGTCGCCGATCGCGGTGTACTCCATGCGCAGGCTCGAGCCCACGTTGCCGACCACGGCCTCGCCCGAATGCAGGCCGATGCCGACGTCGAACTCGTGCAGCCCGCGGTCCGCGAAGCGCGCCGCCATCCATGGCCGGAACTCGAGCGCGGTGCGGCGCAGCGCGAGTGCGGCGCGGATCGCACGGCGCGCGTGGTCCGATTGCTCCACCGGCGCGCCGAACTCCACCATGATCGCGTCGCCGATGAACTTGTCGATCGAGCCGCCCTCGGCGAGCATCGCCGCGCAGGCGCGCTCGAAGTACGTGTTGAGCATCTCGACCACCTCGGGCGCCGAGAGCTTCTCGGACAGCGTGGTGAAGCCGCGGATGTCCGAGAACAGCACCGTCACTGCCTGCGACCGCCCGCCGAGCTCGGGCAGCGATGGCGAGGCCACGAGGTGCGCCACCACCTGCGGGGAGACATAGCGGCCGAACATCTGGCCGATGCGCGCGCGCTCGCGCTCCTCGCGCGTGAGGCGCGCGCCGTAGCTCACGAGGTAGATGGCGCCGAGGCCGAGCTGGACCGACGCCACCGGCAGCACGAGGAAGGCGGCGAAGAGCGCGTAGCCCGCCGCGGCGGCGAGCGCGGAGGCGAGCACGAGCGCCGCGAAGCCGGCCCACGGCGAGAGCGCGGCGAACGCGAGCGCGGCGCCGGCGGCGAGCGTCGCCGCGAGCGCGACCGTCGCCCAGGCGGCAAGCGGCTCGGTGTGCCGGCCCGAGAGCAGGCTCTCGGCGACATTGGCCTGGATCTCCGCGCCCGCCATGAAGGTGCCGCTGCGACCGAGGAGGCCGCTGGCGTAGGGCGTGAAGTGGACGTCGTTCATGCCCGGGTAGTTGGCGCCGACCAGCACTGCCTTGCCGCGCAGCGCGCGCACCTCCGGCTTCGAGAGCGCGTCGTCGGCGAGCAGCGTGCGCAGCGAGACCGACGGCACGGTGCCGGGCGGGCCCGCATAGGTGACGAGGCGACGCGTGTCGTCCTCGGGCAGGTCCTTCGCGCCGGCGCGCTTCGCGAGCAGCGCGGCGAGCGACAGGCGCGGCGCCTCGGAAGGCTTCACGTCCTTCGGCAGCGCGAGCTTCGGGGCCACCTCGAAGCGGCGCGTGCCGCCGTCGTCGTCGGTCACCAGGTCGGCGAGCGCGACGTGCGCGGCGATGTCGAGGTCCGGGATCGCGAGCAGGTACTCCGGCGCGGGCAGCAGGAATTCGTCGGCGCCGTCCTGCAGGCCGAGGCGGCTGGCGGCGAGGATCGACGCGCCGCGCGCGATCTCCTGCCGGAACGGCAGGCCGTACTGTTCCGCCACCGACTTGTCGGCGAGCGGCAGCGAGGAGAGCCAGCTCTCGGCGCTCGCCGAGAAGATGAAGTCGAAGCCGATCGCGGCGGCGCCGGCCTCGCGCAGGCGCGCCGCGGCGCGCGCGAAGAGCGGCGTCCAGAAGACGATCGGCGTGTCGCGCTGCTCGGCGAGCGTCGGCTCGTCGACGATCACCAGCGCGACGCGCGCCGGGCGGAAGCGCTCGCCGGCGAGGCGGTGCCAGAGGTCGTAGTAGACGAGGTCGGCGCGGCGAGTCGCGTCCAGGCGCGCGGACGCGGCGGCGATGCCTGCGGCAGCCGCGACGGCGAAGACGAACACGAGGGCGTGCTTGCGGCCCGGGCGAATCATGCTGCGGTGGGGATCCTGCGAGGCTGTTCCAACTGTCCGATGTTACCGTGGCGCATGCGTCCGCTCCACGACAGATTCGCGCACGCGCTTGCGGTCGATCAATGGCCCATGCAGCATCGCGGCTTCCGATTCGAACTTCGAGACCGATGAAAAAATTCGTCATGCTCCTGGCGGCTGCGGCCGCCCTTGCGGCCCCGGTCGCGCAGGCCCAGAAATTCCCCGACAAGCCGGTGCGCTTCATCGTCCCGTTCCCGCCGGGCGGCGGCAACGACATCCTCGCGCGCGCGCTCGCGCCGCGGCTGGGCGAGCTGCTCGGGCAATCGGTGGTCGTCGACAACCGCGCCGGCGCCGGTGGCAACATCGGCACCGACCTCGCGGCGAAGGCGGCGCCGGACGGCCACACCATCGTGATTGCCTCGAACCAGGTGACGATCAATCCGTGGCTGCAGTCGAAGCTGCCGTTCGACATCGAGAAGGACTTCGCGCCGGTGG
>CAYWNX010000331.1:0-3085 GCA_964459735.1 uncultured Dechloromonas sp.
GGGTCTCTCCGAGGGTGTCCTGGCTGTTCGCTGGAAGAGGCACGACGCCGTTCGCAGCAGGCCGCCGGGAGCCCTCACCCCCGGAGGCGGAATCCGGCTCCGGCACCCTTCATGGATTCCCCGGGATTTCGCGGGCAGGCCATGCCGGCGGGCCGCCACCCCGCACGCCGAGGGCCAGCGCCATGGGTGAGGCCGAGATGCGGGGCCACCCTCCGGCGGAGGATCGCGTGGAGGCGACCTCCCGCTTCCTGGAGCGGATTCCGCAGCCGCTCGAGGATCCGGTGCCGGAGCGGGTGGGGGCGTTCCGCATCGTGCGCGTCCTTGGCCAGGGCGGCATGGGAACGGTGTACGAAGCGGTGCAGGAGTCGACGCGGCGCTTCGTGGCCCTCAAGGTGATCCATCCGCACCTCGCGACGCCGCGCTACCGCCGGCGCTTCGCGGAGGAGATCCGGGCGCTGGGGCGCTTCGATCATCCGGGGATCGCGCGGATCCTCGAGGCGGGTTCGTCCCCGGATGACCAGGGCGCCATGCGGCTCTACTTCGCGATGGAGCTGGTGGCGGGACAGCGCCTGGACCGGCACGCGGCGTCGCAGCGCCTGGCGCCCACGCAGATCGCGACGCTCATGGCGCAGGTGGCGGATGCGGTCCACCACGCGCACCAGAAGGGCGTGATCCACTGCGACCTGAAGCCCGCGAACATCCTGGTGTCCACCGATGGAGTGCCGAAGGTGCTGGACTTCGGGATCGCGCGGGCCCTGACGGAGGGCGGTGAGGAGCTCACCGCACGGACCAGCCCCACGGAGCTGGCCGCGGTGATGGGAACGCTCGCCTATGCCAGCCCGGAGCAGGCGACCGGGGATCGAAACCGGATCGACGCACTGACGGACGTCTTCGGTCTGGGGGCGGTGCTGCATTCGCTGATCGCGGGGGCGCCGCCGCACGACGTGACGGGCCGCAGCGTGGCCGAGGCGGTCCACGAGGTGCTCACCCGTCCGCCGCGGCGCCTCCGGGCGATCGCGCCGAGTTGTCCCGCGGACCTGGAGACGGTGGTGAGCAAGGCCATGTCATCCGCACCCGCCGCCAGGTACGCCTCCGCGGCGGCGTTCGCCGCGGACCTGCGGCTCTTCCTGGACGGTCGCCCCATCACGGCGCGGCCCGTGTCTGCGCTGGAGCGCGTGGTGAAGTGGGCCAGGCGGCGCAGGCGTGCCGCAGCCGCCATCGCCGCGGCGGCGCTGCTGGCCGTGGTTGCCGCCGGCATCGTGGTGAAGGCGGTGATGGACCGGAACACAGCGTCGCTCCAGGCCCTGGCGCAGGAGCGGGACCACGCGGAGAGTCTGCGGGCGATTCGTGGAGCCCAGCGGATTGTGGGGTCGCGGCACCTTCGTTCCGGCTCCTTCGCGGAGCACCTGCTTCCGGAGGAGGCGGTGATTCCCGGCGGCACCGTGGTGGCGGCGCTCCCGTGGGCGCCGGCCACGGCGGCGGTCCGCAGCGGCAGCGCCATGCTGCTCCTGGACGGGGACGGAGGCGTCGTGGCCACGCTGGACGCGCCGCGCCGCTGGCCGGCGTGGGCGGCGCCGCGCTTCGACCCGGACGGCACCTTCCGCGATCGGATCGATGCGCCGCAGCGGGCGCTGACGATCGCCGCCACGCTTCGCGACGCTCCGGACCATGCGGGCCGCGACCTCATCCGCAGCGTGAGGGTGATGGACGACCAGCTTCACATGGGCGTGCTGGAGGTGGAGCCTCTCTCTTCGGTCCTGCAGGCGCGGGGCGGCGTCACGGACGCCACGCGGCAGTGGTGGCGGCGCGGCGACGTGCGGGAGGTGGCATGGGACGAATCCCGACGGATGGTGTGGGCGGTGGTCAACGAGGAGATCCTCCAGGCGTATGCGCCGGAGCTGATCGGGTGGGACAGCGCGGGTTGCCCCGTGGGACTGGACCAGCCGCGCATCCTGCTGGCCCTGCCGCTGGAGGCGGGCGCGCCGATGCGGGCGGTGATGCCGCCTCTCCAGGGCGACGCGGCCCATCCCCCGGTGCCGGTGCGATGGGCCTTCTGCACGCGGGCGCCGGCGCGGATGCGCGGCGCCGTGGGAGGCGGTGCGGTCGGCGCGGCCGGCGCTGTCGAGGAACCGCCGACGTCCCCGGAGGCCTCGCCGGAGCAGCAGGGCGGCGTGACGCGGCTCCACGTGCAGGCGTTCGAACCCTTCCCCGCGGACGAGCGCCGCGGCCTGGGCCGGCTGATCCTCGCCGCGACCCGCGCGGATCTGGCCACGGACTCCACGCTGGCGGTTGTGATCGACGGCCAGGGCGAGCCGGCGGCGGCGTTCGAGGTGCTGGCGACCGGCGACCGTGACGCGGACGCCCGGGCGGCGCGGCTGGCGGTCCAGCTCGATCCGCGCCGGGAGGTGGTGCGGCTGGCGCTGGACGCCATCACGGCGGAGGCGGCGGCCGCGGAGGCCATGGTTCGAACGGCACCGGCCCTGGCCACCGCGCCGGACGCGGATGCGCTGGCCTCCGGCGCCCTGCGGGCCATGCGCGCCAACTGGCGCTGGCTCCTGGCCTCCGGGTGGGAGCTGCTGGAGGAGTCCGCGGCCCTGAACGCCGCCGAGGGCGCGGCCACGGATGCCGGAGTGAGCGCGGCCCGAATGGCGGCGAAGCGCTTCGAGCGCGCCGCTGCGCTCCACGCCCAGCGGTGTCCCGGGGTGGCGCACGGCGGGTGCCAGTGCGAGTGGTTCCTGGCAAGCGGCGAGGCGGTGGCGCATGCGGCGGCGCTCCAGTGGACGGACGCCGCGGCGGCGGCCCGGCGCGCGATCCGGCTTCACGCCGCCTTTCCAAACCTGGGCGCCGGGGACCCCCTGAATCCGGCGATCCTGGCCCTGGCGCTCCACGAGGCGGGAGACGCCGAAGGGGCCGCGGAGGCCCTCGGCGCCGCCGAAGCGGAGGAGCGCGTGCGGCAGGCCGCCACCGGACGCCCGCGGCAGGGCGCCGTCGAGCGGGTGACGGACGCCATGCTGCGGCGGGCCCGTGCGGCCCTGGCGCCCTCGGCCTCGGCGGCGGGCGCGGCCCGGAGCGCCGGACCGGACGC
>CAYWNX010000332.1:0-3071 GCA_964459735.1 uncultured Dechloromonas sp.
CGGCTGGACACGGCTTACTGGAAGGTGTAACGAATGCCGGCAAAAGCGGAAATGCCAGGCGTGCCGAAAATGACATTGACGCTGCGGGCGACGTCATAGTTGCGGTCGAAAAGGTTGTCGACGCGGGCAAATGCCTGCCAATCCTTGCTCAGGGCGTAGTTGGCAAAAAGATTGGTCAAGGCGTAGCCGCCCATCCGTACCTGATTCATCCCGGTCTGCCAGTGCGGATCATCGTAGCGCGTGCCGATCGCCTTGAATTCAATCCCGCCCTTGAAGGGCCCGGCCTGATAGGTTGCCGCGAGCAGACCATGCACTTTGGCGCGGCGGCGAAGTTGTTCGCCGGTCTCTTCGTCGCGGGGGTCCTGGAAGGTCACATTGGCATTGAGCAGCCAGTTGCCCAGCGTCGTGCCGGCTGCCATTTCGATGCCCTCGATTTCCGCCTGACCGACGTTGGCAGGAGTTGATTCGTAGGTGACCGGATTGGTCGTCCAGGCAATCAGGTTGGTGATCCTGTTCTGGAAATAGGTCAGCCGCGCGAACGTCAGGCCCTGTTCGAAACGCAGCGACACCTCGCCATTTTTCGATTCTTCCGGCTTCAGGTTGGCGTTGCCGCCGCCGACGCCCGGGGTGAACGGGAAGTAGAGGTCGTTCAGGGTGGGCGCCTTGAAGGCGGTACCGTAACTGGCGGCGATGCGCCAGGCCGGGGCCAGGCGATAACCGTAGCCGAGCAGCCAGGTTTGATGCTGACCGAACTGCGAGTTGTCGTCGCTGCGCAGATTGATCTGGGCTGCATGCGCGCCAAATTGGCCATTCCAGCCCGCCGCTGCCGAATTGATCGAGCGCGATGCCACCGAGTAATCCTGGCTTGATTCGACTTCCTGTTCCAGCCGCTCCAGCGCCAGCAGGGCGGTGCCCAGCGGCAGCCTGAGGTCGTTCTGCCAGATGTATTGCTTCTGGGTGGTTTCGAAGACGCTGACTGGATCACCGATCATCGTCTCCGGGCTCTCGATGCGATCGACACTGTGCGCGATTTTGAGCGATGATTTCCAGTCCGCAGTCAGGTTGCCGCTGGCGTAGGCATTGGCCCCGGAAATGCGATGCTTCATCTGGAAGTCGCGGTCGGCATTGACCGGGGTCCAGAAAGCATCGAGCTGGTAAGCGTCATAACGGTTGGTGCTTTCCGAGTAGAAATAGCCGCCGCCGATTTCCAACTGTTTGCCAAAACTGTAAGCCGCGTTGACGCTGACATTGGTGTTGCGATAACCGTCCCGGTCATTGTTGAAGCCCGGGTAATTGGGTGACTCGATGGCGTTGATGCCGTCGGTGCCGCTGGCCCCGGCCTTGATACCATAGGAGAAATTACCGATCCGGTTGGCGTGGGCAACGCTTGTTTCATAACTGGAGCGCGTTCCGGCGCCGGCTTGCAGGCTGAGCAGCGGGCTGTCGCCGCCGGCTTTGGTGAAAATCTGCACGACGCCACCAATGGCGTCCGAGCCATAAAGGGCGGAAGCCGGCCCGCGGACAATCTCGATACGCTCGATCTGGGTGAGCGGAATCAACTGCAGCGCCGTGGTGCCGGTCGTGGCGGAGCCAACGCGCATGCCGTCGACCAGGACAAGGACATGACTGCTGTTGGTGCCGCGGACAAACACGCTTTCTTCGAATCCTTTGCCGCCAGAGCGCGCGAACTCCATCCCGGCTTCGCGGCTGAGCAATTCGCCGAGCGTTGCCGTGGGGCCGGCTTGCTCGATTTCCGGGCGCTCGATGACTGTCACTTCGGCAATCGCCTCGTTGGCGCGTTGGGGTTGGCGGGTTGCCGTGACGAAGACGGTATCGGCCATCGCCAGCTGCTCGACAGCGGCGGCATCCAGAGATAGCGCCAGGGCAATGGCGCCAGCAATCGGTTTCAAACGTGGATTCATGATTCTCCCTTTCCCGGCGGGCGTCCCCGCATGCCGGAATAGCTGAAAAGGAAATGCGCGGGAGGGGCGGGTTGCGAAAACCGGCGCCACACCCCCGTGGCACTTCTGCGTGGTGTCTCAGGCCGGTCTCCGGGCTCGCAAGTTTTGACATATCGCCTTCCCAGGATTAACCCAGTGGCTTTGAGATACGTCCGCACATGCTTACCGTTGCGGGGGCAGCAGCGGATTTGTCCGGTTGGACGCACCGCTTTCCCGATTATCTGCGTTCGAAGAGTCCGATTGCAGCACCTGAAGCGGGGCGGATTCTAACGCGCAGCGTGCTGCGACGCATCATAATTATGCGTCTGCATCCCGACAAAGCACTTTGAGAATAAAGGCTTAGTCCTTGACCACGCGACGTTTTCCCCTCTATAGTGCTTGCCATGAATACGGAACTTGAAGCACTCGAAGCCAAGATTGAGCAGGTGGTCGCCCTGGTCCACCAGTTGCGTGCCGAGAACGAAGTGCTGAAAAACCAGATGGCGGCAGCCGAAGCCGAAAGGCTGCATCTGCGGCAGACGATGACGACCGCCCGTGAGCGTCTCGAAGGCCTGATGGACAAGCTGCCCGAGGAGGCCTGAGATGAGTAGTGAGCCGAATTTCCTCGACGTCAAGATCATGGGCCGCGAATATCGCGTTGCCTGTACGCCGGAAGAGCGTGATGCACTGCTGGCCTCGGTCGATCTGGTCGACAGCAAAATGCGTGAAATTGCCCAGCGCACCAAGAGCACGATCGCCGAGCGGGTGGCTGTGATGGCAGCACTGAACATCGCTCACGAGCATATTTCAGGTGCTGCGGAAAAACCTTCGGAAACAGTTGCCGAACCAGTTGATACTTCCGACGCAAAGCGTAGAATCTTCGACATGGGAGCACGGATTGATGCCGTGCTTGCGCCCCAGCATCAACTCGACTTGTAGTCTTTGTTGCTGACCCCGGCGCTGCCCGCCGAGCGTCCCCTGCGGTGTTTGTTAAGGCCATATATTCCTTGAACCAATGCTAATTGGCATCGGTTGCGGACCATTGAAACCGTTGTTGTGCGCGCTCTTTATCGAGTGTGCCTGATACGGGGGGAAAGCAGCCACTCTGAACCCAGGTTCAGGATGCCGGCC
>CAYWNX010000333.1:0-3071 GCA_964459735.1 uncultured Dechloromonas sp.
CGCAGATCGTCCAGCGACTTGCCGGAAAGCTTGCCGTAACCGTCAAACTTGCGCACCGCATAATTCACGTCGCCATCCGTTGCCTGATATGCCAGGCCTCTGGCTTCAAGCTGACCGATCAGATCGAGCATTTCCGGGACGTATTCCGTCGCCCGTGGCTCGAAGTCGGGACGCAAGACACCCAGCGCATCGGCATCCTCATGCATGAACGTAATGAAACGATTGGTCAGTTGCTGGATCGTTTCACCATTGTCTGCCGCCCGCCGGATGATCTTGTCGTCGATATCGGTAATGTTACGGACATAGGTCACGTCGTAACCGGAAGCCTTCAGCCAGCGGTAAGCCATGTCAAAAACCACCATCACGCGAGCATGACCAAGGTGGCAATAATCGTAGACCGTCATGCCGCAGACGTACATACGGACCTTGTTCGGTTCGATCGGAACGAAAAGCTGTTTTTCGCGCTTCAGTGAGTTATATATTTTGAGCATGCGGGGGTCGTATTGTGGCGCAGCCGTCGCGCTTAAACCTATGGAATCACCGGCGTTTTTGGTAGAATGAAAAGATTGTAAAACCTTGAAAATTATAACATAGCGATGACCTTCAAATCCCTGCAACAGCCCCGTTTCAAGCAACTGAAGACGCTGCGCGCGATCGCTATTGGCTTGGCGATCGGCTTCGCCGCCCCGGTCTTTGCTGACAATCTGCCGGAGGTGCAGCGCCTGATCAAGCAGGGTCAGTACCCGCAAGCACTCGAAAAAGTCGACGCTTATCTGAGCAACAAACCCAAGGATGCGCAGGGTCGTTTCCTCAAAGGGCTGATTTATACCGAAATGAACAAGCCGGCCGAGGCCATCGCCGTCTTCACCAAACTGACCGAAGACTATCCGGAACTGCCTGAGCCCTATAACAATCTGGCCGTTCTCTACGCCCAGCAAAAGCAATATGACAAAGCCCGCACGGCGCTGGAAATGGCCATAAGGACTCATCCATCCTACGCCATCGCCTACGAAAACCTCGGCGATGTTTATGCCAAATTGGCGAGCCAGGCCTATGACAAAGCGCTGCAACTCGACAACGCCAACGCGACCACCCAGAACAAGCTGGCACTAATCCGCGACCTGATCACCACCTCCGGCAAAGGCAACGTCAAACCAACGGCAACGGCACCTACTGCTGCGGCGCCCGCAATTGCAAGCAAACCAGTTACCACGACTGCTGTACCAACAGCCAGCGTGGTTACCCCGGCGCAAGCTAACGCTTCGAGCACTCCGGCCAAGATCGCCGAAGCAAAGCCGGCCAACGCGGTCACCCCGACACCAACACCCGCCCCGGCCAAAGCCGACGACGCCAGCGAAGATGTCGCCAAAGTCATTGCCGCCTGGGCGAACGCCTGGTCACGCAAGGACGTAAAGTCCTATCTGGCCGCTTACGCCAGCGACTTCAAGACGCCGAAAGGCATGCCCCGCAAGGCCTGGGAAGCAGAGCGCGAAGATCGTATAGCCGGCAAGCCCGGCAAAATTTCGGTCACCTATGATGACCCGCAAATTTCCATCAATGGCGACACGGCCACAGCCAAGTTCCGCCAGCTTTACAAGGCGCCAGGCCTGACGAGTTCGACGAGCAAGACGCTGGTCCTGGTGCGTTCGGGTAGCAAATGGCTGATCAAGGAAGAAAACTCACGCTGATGCTGGGTCGCAAGTTCATTCTTCTTGGGCTGGCCAGTTGTCTGGCCAGCGGGGTGTTGGCCCAGCCATCGGCTACCCGCCCGCCCGGCAAAAAGCCCACTGTTCAGGCCGTCGAGAAATCAGGCAGCAAAAAACCAAACCTCGTCAAGGCGGCAACTGTCGCTCTACCTTTTGCCGCCGTTACGTCGGCCAAACTTGCTTCAGCGACACCCATTTCCCGTCTGCCAGCCACAGTTTCCGACTCCGGCCCCGAAGCGCAACTGGTGACGATTTTCAAGGAAATTGAAGCCAACCGGCTGAACAACGCACTGCAACTGACCGAAGCCCTGCTTCGCCAGCATCCGAATTACCGGCTGGCAAATCTGATCAAAGGCGACCTGCTGCTCGCCCGAAGACAGGATATCCAGACCTTTGGCGCGATGAGCGGCGCGCCTGCGGAGAAGGTGGCCGACCTGCGTGCCGAGGCCATCGTCCGCCTGCGCGGCTACCGAGAAAAGCCTGAAACCAACAATGTGCCGCGCTACCTGCTGCAAATGCAGCCGGATCAGCGCCATGCCATCGTTGTCGACACCAAGCGTTCGCGCCTCTATCTGTATGAAAACGATCTGACTAACGGCGGACGGCCACGCTTTGTCGCCGACTATTACGTCACTCAGGGCAAGTTGGGCGCTGAAAAACTGTCGGAGGGCGACAAGAAGACCCCGATCGGCGTTTATCACGTGACCAGCAGCGTGCCGCGCCAAAAGCTGGCTGACCTTTACGGCAGCGGTGCTTTCCCGATCAACTATCCCAACGAATGGGACAAGCGCCAGGGGCGAAATGGCAGCGGCATCTGGCTACACGGTACCCCCTCCAACACTTTTGCCCGGCCGCCAAAGGCCTCCGAAGGTTGTGTCGTGCTGACCAATCAGGATCTCGACACCGTCGCCAAAAGCCTGCAGGTCGGCTTGACGCCGGTGATCATCAGCAACTCGGTCGAATGGCTGTCATTCGACGACTGGGCCAAGGAGCGCAGCGAGCTGAACAAGACTATCGATGCCTGGCGTTCTGATTGGGAAAGTCGCGACACCGAACGCTTCCTGAAGCACTATTCGAAGCGTTTCAAGACCAGCAGCCAGAGCCTCGAACAGTTTGCCGCCCAGAAAAAACAGCTCAATGCCAGCAAGGAGTGGATCAAGGTCAAAACCGATAATCTCTCCGTATTCCGTAACCCGGGCAAGGAAGAAGTCGTCGTCGTCACGTTTGATCAGGATTACCGCAGCAACAACCTGAATAATGTGATGAAAAAACGCCAGTACTGGCTGCGCGAAGATGGCAAATGGAAAATTATTTACGAAGGAAGTGCATGATGTTGAAGAAACTCACCACCCTGACCGCCGGCCT
>CAYWNX010000334.1:0-3064 GCA_964459735.1 uncultured Dechloromonas sp.
TGTCGGAGCCCGAATGGATGGGGAAGGTTAACCTTCTTACGTAACACAGGCTCATCTCAGCAATGAAGTACGCTATATATGCTGCAGCAACCCAATGGTTTCAAGAGGCCGTGTCCATCTGACGTTGCCCCCAGTAACCGACAGCAGACTATTTTTTCGGTATTCACCTACAAGGACTTAAGCCAACCGGATGCCAGTGAGAAGTCATCTTGGATTACAGGTTAAGTTCCTTGGATTCAACCGGTCGATGCAACACTCTAGAGCCTGCGTAGGCAGAAGGAGTTTTGCAGATGAAGCAAAGACCGAGGATCTATTACACGGAAAGCCAGAAAGCCTTGATGTGGGAGCGTTGGAGGAAAGGGGAGTCTCTTCAACAGATCGCCCAGTTGTTTGGTCGAAACCACTCATCCATACAACGCATTCTGGCTGAGACTGGTGGGATAAAGGTCGCCAGCAAAGATGCCGAAACGTTCGCCAATGTCCTGATCAAGAACGCACGCAAACTGCCCCAGGAACTCTACAAATCGCTGACCTGGGATCGCGGTACCGAGATGGTGCGTATTCCGGCGAAGCTGGACAGCGATTCCACGCCAAGCTGGACACGTATTCCAGAGCAAGCTGGACAGTCGGAGCGTAGCGACGCGGGGTTTTCGGTTTTTACTCTGTTGATGTCATGAGGGTCAAGTTTTGGTCGCGCCGTGGAGAGTTATCCACGGTCGGCCGGCAGACTGCGCTCCCTCTATAGCAGGCTGGCTGGCGGCCGGCGGTGGGTAACTCGGGGAGTTCGGGCACAGGTTCACGGGGTGGCCTCGGGTCATTCTGGTTTGCCCTTTTTTCGCAGTGATTCGCCATCCAGATTGAGGCTATGCGCCTGATGCACCAGGCGGTCGAGAATCGCATCGGCCAGCGTTGGGTCGCCGATGGCCTCATGCCAATGCTTGACCGGCAACTGGCTGGTGATGATGGTCGACCGTGTACCGTGCCGGTCATCGAAGATTTCGAGCAGGTCACGCCGGCTTTCATCGGTCAGCGGCGCCAGCCCCCAATCATCAATCAGCAGTACATCAGTCTTGGCCAACTGCGCCAGTGTCTTGGCGTAACTGCCATCGCCGCGGCCGATGGCCAGCGCCGGCAAGAGGCGCGGCAAGCGCACGTAGAAGGCTGAACGCCCCTGCCGACAGGCCTGATTGGCCAGGGCGCAGGCGAGGAAGGTCTTGCCGACGCCAGTCTTGCCGCAAATCAGCACATTCTGGTGGTCGCTGACCCAGCGTCCGGTCATCAGGCGGGCAAACAAAGCCCGGTCAAGGCCACGCGGATGACGGAAATCGACATCCTCCGGGGTCGCTGCCTGTTTCAACCGGGCCCGTTTCAGGCGAGCGGTGTTCTGGCGTGATTCGCGCTCGGCCAGTTCGCTGTCAATGAGCAGGCCCAGGCGTTCCTCGAACGATAGTTGGCTGATGTCGGCCTGCTGGGTCTGGCTGGCCAAAGCCTTGGCCATGCCAGTCAGGCGGAGCTGATGCAATTGGTCCACGGTCGGGTGATGGAGCACGGGTATTTCCTTTCAGGTCAGTGGTAGTAATGCGGACCACGCACATTGGCGTGCTCCAGGGGAAGGCAGGTCTGGGCCGGCGCCGTCAGGCGCTTGATGTCCAGGCCGTGCTTCAAGATGGATTTCAGGCTGCCGTACGAGAGTGCGTTGATGGCAATGACCCGCTCGCACGCCGCCTCCAGACGGTTCTCGCTGTAAGCCTGCGACAGACGCAGAATGCCCAGGCAACTGCGATAGCCCTGTTGTGGATGGCGGCGTTGATGCAGGACATGTTCGATGACGGCTTTGGTGTGCGGACCGATACGCCCGGCCCAGTCCATCAACCGTGGTGCATTCCAGCCTTGAACGGCTTGATGGGCCGGTGCCATGTGGGCATCCACCGTTGTGTGCCGGCCGCGAAGGGTGCTGCGCACATGGCTGGCGATGCGGCTCCCGCGATGAAACAGTTCGACCGTTGTGGTCGTGAAGCGGGCATCGACCTTCTGCCGGGCGAAGCGGTAAGGCACCGAGTAGTAATGGCCGGCGATTTCAACGTGATAGTCGATACCGACCGTCGCCACCTTCCATTCGGCAAATTCATAACGCGTTGTCGGCAGCGGCCGTAACGCCGGGCGGTCCATTTCGGCAAAGGCGCTTTCCCGGCAGCCTGGCAGTTTCTTGAAGGGTCGGCGATTCAGGGCGAGCATCAGTTCGGCAATGTGCCGATTGAGCTCACTGAGACTGAAGAAGCGCTGATTCCGCAGGCGGGCCAATACCCAACGCTCGACGAGCAGGACGCCAGCTTCAGCTTTCGCCTTGTCTTTCGGGCGATAGGGACGGGCTGGCACAACGGCCGTCGTGTAATGGACCGCCAAATCACGATACGTCGGGTTGAGTTCGGGGTCGTAATAGCAGGCTTTGTTGACCCCACTCTTCAGATTGTCGGGGACCAGCATGGCCGGCACGCCGCCAAAGAATTCCAGCGCCCGGACATGACTGCCAATCCAGTCCGGCAGCGTCTGGCTCCAGGTCGCATCGCAATAGGTGTAATTCGAGGCGCCGAGGACGGCGACGAAGATGGCGGCCTGGCGGATTTCGCCGGTCAGTGGGTCGGTGACCGGCACCGTCGGGCCGGCGTAATCGACAAACAGTTTCTCGCCGGGCGTGTGGGTCTGGCGCAGGCTGACCGACAAGCGTCCAGTCCAAACCCGGTAATGGTCGCAGAAGCTGCTGTATTGATAGCCGTCCGGGTGTTCGCCCTTGTACTCCTGCCAGAGCAGGTCGAGCGTCACGCCTTTCCGGCGCAGCTCCCGATGTACGCCGGCCCAGTCAGGCTCGGGTCGCAGCGTCTTCGACGGTGCCGACGGCGGGTAAAGCAGCGCTTCGACCTCGGCTTCAGACAGACCGGCCGGCAATGGATAGGTCAATCCAGCCAGTTTCGCCCGACGCAGAATCTCGCCCACCGTCGTCGGTGAAGCGATGATTGCCCGGGCAATCTCGCGGTGGCTGCGACCGTCCGCCATGGACAGTCGTAAT
>CAYWNX010000335.1:0-3057 GCA_964459735.1 uncultured Dechloromonas sp.
TACGCCAGGGCCGAGGAGATGGAGTTCGCGCACATCCCGCTTGTCGGCGACGCCGTACGCTGGGGCAGGGACAAAGTGCGCCATCTCGCACAGTGGACCGGCGTGACGTCGGCCGCGGCAGAAAAAGCGAGCCTTGACGCCGAGTTCAGGTCCAAGGGGTTGTTCTCCGCGTCCGAGTCCGGCGAGGGCTACACGACGGCCGCTGGTCGGCGCTTTTCCGCGGACATCGGTCGAGAGGCCTTCGGGAAGGGGATGAACATCATCGAAGGCCTTTTTGGGCCACAGAAGACTGCGTCTGGTGCCATCCGCGCTGCCAGCATCGTCGGAAACATCGCTTCTGTCCGCGACGCCAAGATCGACCCGAGGTACGAGCGAAGCTTCAACGAGCGGTACACCCTTGGCGATGAGGACGAGAAGGCCCAGTACAACGCCAACCTTGCCGACATCAAGGCTGCTCTGACCGCAACCGACGCCCCCGGACAAGCCGCGAAAATCGATGCAGCGACAAAGAAGTTCGTGGCCGGCACGAACATGGCCAACCTGTCTCCAGAGGCGCGCACAATGGCGATCGCGCCGATCCTCTCGGCCGCCTGGGGCGCCGACGAGTTCCAGGGCATGCTGGCGCATGCGGTCATCGCTCCAGAGCTGAAGAAGAAAGTCGTCGACAAGCTCAAGCACTCACGCGGCGCGAAGGGTGCCGACGATGACCTTGGTTCGCTCACCCAGATGCTCGGCATCTCGAGCGAAGCCAAGAAGGGATCGAACGGCGTTGGCCGGGTCGACCTCTCCGGGGCGACGCCCGACCAGGACGTGCTCGCCCAGCTGGTGGCGCACATCACCAAGCAAAACCAGGTCATCGAGAAGATCAGTCGGGAGGTTGGCGTGCGCGGCGCTGGCCACAAAAAGACCGGCGGGTAGGCTGATAGCGATCTTCGAACCGAGGTATAAAATGGGCCACTCATGGGAGCCGTAGTCCAGATCAACTCGCTGCCGAACGGCACCAAGGCTGTTCCCTTCGGCGTCCCCGTCAACCTCCGAAACGGCGACAGCGCCACGACGGACACGCAGCTCTGGGAGATCGTGAGCCAGCCGACGGCGCTCACGGCACCCGAAGAGCCCGACGCGGTGAACTTCCCGGGGTGGACCTACAACCCGGTCACGAAGGTCTACTCGCTCCTGCAGAGCAACGTCGACGTCATGGCGAACACGCCGGCGGTGTTCACGCCGGACGTCAGCGGCAACTACCTCATCCGCCTGACCTCCTACGAGCCGCCCGGCGCACCGGTGGTGACCACGGCCGCGGTCGTTGTGCCAGAGGTCTACTCGGGCCTGCAGGTGCCGGCCGCCGGCGAGGTCGCAGAAGGTGACGCCGTGCGTGGGTGGGCCGCCAGCCGGAACCGCGCCATCAAGGAGCTCGGCAAGCGCCAGGGCAAGGGTGCCTACGTTCGCGTGGCGAACACGTCAGGGGCCGCGATCGCGCGCGGCCGCATCTGTCGCGTCATTGGCACCATCGACGCGCACACGCTCCCTCCGAACGCCGTCCCCGGCGGCGCCACGGTGAAGCCTGAGCCCCTACTCGAGATCGTCCTGGGCGACCCGACGATCACCGACGTCACCAACTTCATGCACGTGTGCGTCGACGAAACGATCGCCGACGACGGCACCGGTTGGGCCCAGATCGGCGGACCGTTCGATGGCCTGACCGACGTCAGCTACGCCGCCTTCGCGGACGGCGATCCGATCTACATGGGCGCCCTTGGCGTCCAGCAACAGGCTCCGACGGCCATGCTCATCGGCCACGTCATCGAGGCCACTGGTGGCAACGCCTCCTTCATCCAGCTTCTCGGCGGCGCCGGCGGCGGGGGCGGCACGGTGTTCACGTCGGCAGCCGACTGGGATCTTGGCGTCACCAGGTACTACGCGGTCGACTACGACAACGGCGACGACACGAACGTTGGGTACTCCGACGTCGACATGGCCACCGCTGGAACCGTGGCCCTCAAGACTCTCGAAGAGTTCCGCCTGCGCTTTCCGACGAACGGCGCCGGGCGCTCCGTCTCGATTGCGATCGCGGCCCGCGCCGGTGGCCTTGCGTACAGGAATAAGGCGAACTCGGCCGACGACAGTCTGCTCATCCAGGGTGTCAACTGGCGAACCTTCGTTGTCCGCGGCACAGCCACAGTGGTGTCTGCCGGCGCCGTTGCGTTCGCGAACGACACCAACGACCAGATCTGCGCTGGCGCCAAGATCGCGGCCGGAACCAACGCCGCTGGCTACAACCTCTATCCCGTCCTGCTCAACGTCATCGCAGCAACGGACGCAACGCCGATCGAGATCCAGACCGACGCTGCGCACGGCCTCGTGACTGGAGACGTCGTTTTCATCGACGGTGCAATGGGCAACACGCACGCCAACGGTCGATTCAAGATCACCGTCACCGACACGGACAAGTTCACGCTCAACAATACCTATGGTTCGGGGGCGTGGACGAGCGGTGGCACGGTCTTCACGAACATCGTGACGCTCGCCGGCGGCGGCGCGCCTGGCTTCTCCGCAGAACCGGCCCTCATCGGCAAGAGGGTCCGCTTCGATTCGGCAACCACGACGGTGGGCCTTCAGAACTTCGCAAACGGCGTGTGGGCCTACGGAACGTCCACGCTCATCACCGACGACGATCTGCCTGACGTCGCCGTTCCGACCGACGTCTTCTACCTCGAGGAACCCGGTGTGAGCGTTCTTCTCACCGACATCTTCATCGACAACGACGCCTCGGGCGGGCAAGGGTGGCAGATCACCGGAATCAAGAACTCGACAAACCTCCGCATGGGCGGTGTGTCAGCCTTCGGAACGGTCTCGTTCTGCGAGGGCAACGTTCTGATGGTTCGATCGGGGGGCGGAAGCTTCTACGTCTACCCGTACTCCCTGAATGAGGTCGGTGCGTACATCAACGTCGGCGCTGGCTGTCGGTTCTTTCGACTCCTGTTCACGGACAGCCAGTCGATCAATCTCTACAACGCCGCGTTCGTTTCGACCTCGATCGAAACTCAGATCTTGCGA
>CAYWNX010000336.1:0-3052 GCA_964459735.1 uncultured Dechloromonas sp.
TGGCCCGGGATATCTGGTGGCTCTGGCTGCCCTTGATCGCGACATCGCGCAGACGTCCGCCCTGTTCGCCGGTCAGCAGATGGTAAAGCAACTCCTGTTCGATCAACGGAGCGAGTACCGGGATGGCGGCCGGCGTATCGAGCAGGCGGGCCAGGCGAAGCGCCGCATCGAGAATGTCGAGGCTGATTTCGCTGACCGCCAGACCGCGCGAGATACTTGCGGTCGACGGCCAAATTGGGGCAATTTTGCTCATCAGCTCGCCGATCTGGCGGGCGTCGAGATCGAGTGCCAGGCCAAGATAAGGGGCTTCGGGTGAGGCTTCGGTAACCTGGGCGAGCAAGGGCAGATCGACCGAGGTGATCAGGTAGTGCCGCTGGTCGTAGTCATAAACTTCGTCAGCCAGCACCACCCGCTTCGCGCCCTGAACGAGCAGGGCGAACACTGACTTGACCACGGCGCAGGCCGGCGTGCTCGGCGAGCCGTGACGAAAGAAGGCCAAGCCGGGAATGGGCGTTGGATGGGTCCCGTCCTCAGCGCAATATCGTTCAATGATGGCCGCCAGCTCGGCCCGACGACGGGTCATTTCCAGCCCCAGCATTGCATCCGAACCAATCTGATTCATGCCTGTCCCAATTGAAGTTTCAATGCTGTCCAGATTACCGGATTCGCGGGATGGCGACGAGCCAGGAATGTGCCAGCGTGCACGATCAGGCAAGAAACTCGCAGGAAGTTGCTATCAATCGCCGGCCGCTCTCCGCCACACTTGATCGTCCAGTATTGGCGGCGCAGATCGCCATTTCCTACCCACCCGACCAACGGAGTCTGCCAAATGATCAAACTCAACGTGAATGGCAAGCCGCATCAACTCGATGTGGCGCCCGATACGCCCCTGCTTTGGGCGCTGCGTGACACCCTGCACCTGACCGGGACGAAATACGGCTGCGGCCAGGCGCTGTGCGGCGCCTGTACCGTGCACGTCGATGGCACGCCGATGCGCGCCTGTTCGACGCCGGTATCGGCGGTGGTCGGCCGCAAGATCACCACCATCGAGGCGATCGATGCCAATCGCGTCGGCAAGGTGGTGCAGGAAGCCTGGCGCAAGCTCGATGTCGTCCAGTGCGGCTACTGCCAGTCCGGCCAGATCATGAGCGCCGTCGCGCTGCTCAGCCAGAACCGCAAGCCGACCGACGCCGATATCGATGATGCGATGTCGGGCAATCTCTGCCGTTGCGCCACCTATGTGCGCATTCGCGCTGCCATTCACGAAGCCGCCAAAGCGCTGGCCTGAGGAGATCGACCATGAGCGAAATCATTATTGAAAACCTCAGCCGCCGCCGTTTTTTGCAGGGCGGCGCCGGCCTGACGCTGGGCTTCTGCCTGCCGGTGATGGCTGCTGCCGCGGCCGGCAAGTCCGGCGTTGCCGTGGCCCCTTCGGCCAGCTTCGAGCCGAACGCCTTTTTGCGCATCGGTGTCGACAACAGCGTGACCGTGATGTCCAAGCACCTCGAAATGGGCCAAGGCACCTACACCGGCCTGGCCACTATATTGGCCGATGAGCTGGATGCCGACTGGAAACACGTTCGCGTCGAAGGCGCGGCGGCCGATGCCAAGCGCTACAACAATACCTTCTGGGGCCCGACGCAGGGTACCGGCGGCAGCACGGCGATGGCCAATTCGTGGGATCAGATGCGCCAAGCCGGCGCGGCCGGGCGGGCCATGCTGGTTGCCGCCGCCGCCAAACGCTGGCAGGTTGGCGCGGCCGAGATTGTCGTGCGCGAAGGGGTGGTCAGCCATGCCGCCAGCGGTCGCAAGGCCAGCTTTGGCGAACTGGCGCTCGCTGCCGCCAACGAAACCGTGCCGGCTGAAGTGAAGCTGAAAGACCCGAAGGATTTCAAGCTGATCGGCAAGCAGGCGAAGCGCAAGGACAGCGCGGCCAAGACCAACGGCACAGCGCAATTCACCCAGGACGTTTTCCTGCCTGGCATGCTGGTTGCCGTGGTTGCCCATCCGCCGCTGTTCGGGGCCACGGTCAAATCCTTTGACGCCGGCAAGGCCAGGGCAATCAAGGGCGTCGTCGATGTCGTGCAGATTCCGCAGGGCGTGGCCGTGCTGGCTACGGATACCTGGAGTGCCAAGAAAGGCCGCGATGCCCTAGCGGTGATCGGGGACGAAAGCCAGGCTTTCAAACTGGGCAGCGGTGAAATCCTCGCCCGTTACCAGCAAATGGCCAAACAGCCCGGCCTGATTGCCAAGCAGACCGGCGATGCCGATCAGGCCTTTGCCGGCGCGGCGAAGGTGGTCAGCGCATCCTTCGATTTCCCCTATCTCGCCCACGCTGCGATGGAGCCGATGAATTGCGTCGTCCGCCTCAATGCTGATGGCTGCGAACTATGGAATGGCGAGCAGTTCCAGACCGTCGACCAGGGCCGGGTGGCGGCGCTGTTCGGCCTGAAACCTGAGCAGGTCAAGATCAACATGCTCTACGCCGGCGGCAGTTTCGGGCGCCGGGCTTCGACGCAATCCGACTATGTGATGGAGGCGGCGCACATCGTCAAGGCGATCAACGGTCGAGCCCCGGTCAAGCTGGTCTGGCTGCGCGAGGACGACATGCGCGCTGGTTACTACCGGCCGCTCTTCCATCATGCGCTGGAAGCGGCGCTGGATGGCAGCGGCAAGCTGGTCGGCTGGCGTCACCGGCTGGTCGGGCAGTCGATCATGGCCGGTTCTCCCTTCGAGCAGATGATGATCAAGGACGGCGTCGACCATGTCTCGGTCGAAGGCGCGTCCAACCTGCCGTACGCCATTCCCAACCTGCGGGTTGATCTGCACACGCCGACCGACATCCCCGTGCCGGTGCTCTGGTGGCGCTCGGTCGGCTCTTCGCACACGGCTTACTCGACCGAGGTTTTCCTTGATCAAGTCGCGGCGGCAATGGGCAAGGATCCGGTAGCGCTGCGTCTCGAATTGCTCGGCGCGCATCCGCGCCACGCCGGCGTGCTCAAGCTGGCGGCCGAGAAAGCAAACTGGGGAACGCCGCTCAAGGCCGCTGCCG
>CAYWNX010000337.1:0-3020 GCA_964459735.1 uncultured Dechloromonas sp.
ATCAACTGCGGCACCATCATCGACGGCACCGAGAGCGTGCAGCAGGTCGGCGAGAGGTTCTTCTCCATGATCCTCGACGCCGCGTCGGGCGCCCGCACGAAGAGCGAAGCCTTCGGCTACGGCGAGGACGAGTTCGCGCCGTGGGTCATCGGCGCGACGATGTAGCCATGCTCGCGCGCCTCGTTGTCGCCACCCTCGTCGCCACCCTCGTCGCCGCGCCGGCGCTCGACGCTGCAGCGACGGAAACGCGCAAGCCCCGCGCCGCGGCCTTCGGCGCGATCGCCCACCATCCGAGGGGGGCGGAGGTCGGCTGGGCCACTGACCGCCGTACCAGCCGCGAAGCCGGCGCCGAGGCGCTGAAGCAATGCGGCCATCCACGCTGCGAGATCGCGATCACGGTGCAGAACGCCTGCGCGGCGCTGGCGCGCGGCCCGAAGCAGGTGAAGGCGCAGAAGGGCGTGTCGCGACAGGAGGCCGAGGCGCGCGCGCTGTCGCGCTGCGGCGAGGGTTGCGAAGTCGTCGCCTGGACCTGCACGAAGTAGCCGTGGATCCGTCGGTCACCCGCTGGTTGCCGGAACTCGCGATCGCCGCGGCGCTCGCCTGGGGCGCGGGCATCCGCCTGTACGCCGTGCTCGTGCTCGTCGGGCTTGCCGGCGCGATGGGCTGGGTCGTGCTGCCCTCGCACCTGACCCTGCTGTCCCATCCACTCGTGATGGGCTCCAGCGGCTTCATGGCGATCGTGGAGCTGCTGGCCGACAAGGTGCCGTGGATGGACAGCCTCTGGGACGCGATCCACACGCTGATCCGCATCCCTGCCGGCGCCGCCCTCGCCGCGGCGGCCTTCGGAGATTCGGGCACGGCCGTGGCGCTGGCCGCCGCGATCCTTGGCGGCACGCTCGCGGCCGGCTCGCACCTGACCAAGGCCGGCACACGGGGCGTCGTCAACTCGTCGCCCGAACCATTCAGCAACTGGCTGCTGTCCTTCGCCGAGGACCTGATGGTGCCCGTCGGGCTCTGGCTCGCGTTCGTGAAGCCGGCGCTCTTCCTCGTGCTGCTGGCGATCGGCGCCGTGTGCGCCTTCGTGCTGCTGCGCTGGATCTCGAAGGGACTGGCGGCGCTCTGGCGGCGATTGCGCCCCGCATGAAGGTCGTGCGCTATGGCATTCCCCGCCTGTACGTGCCGGAGGGCCTCGCCCCCGGCGCGCATTTCGAGCTGCCCGAGGCGACCGCGCACCATGCGGCGACCGTGCTGCGCTTGCGCGAGGGAGAAGCCGTCGTGCTGTTCGATGGCACCGGCGGCGAGTGGCGGGCGAGCGTATCGACGATCGCAAAGCGGCTGGTGCGCGTCGCGGTCTCCGCCCACGACCCGGTGGAGCGCGAGTCGCCGGTGCCGGTCACGCTCGTGCAGGCGCTGTCGTCCGCCGACCGCATGGACTACACGATCCAGAAGGCGGTCGAGCTCGGCGTGGCCGCGATCGAGGTCGTCGTCGGCGACAAGTCGGTCGCGCGGCTGTCGGGCGAAAGGGCCGACCACCGCGCCGACCACTGGCGCCGCATCGCGCTCTCGGCCTGCGAGCAGTGCGGCCGCAACCGGATCCCGGCGATCGCCGCGCCGGTGGCCTTCTCGTCGTGGCAGCGCCAGCGCCGAGCGGAATCGCTGAAACTGCTGGCCTCGCCCGGCGCGACGCGCGCACTCCACGACGCGCTGGCGACGGCACCCGCGTCGGTGGTCGTCGCGGTCGGGCCGGAGGCGGGATTCTCGGAACGCGAGGAGGCGGCGATGGACGCGGCGGGCTTCGAACGCATCCACCTCGGGCCGCGGGTGCTGCGCACCGAGACGGTCGCGCCCGCGCTCCTCGCCGCGATCAACGCCCTCGCGGGCGACTGGCGCTAGCGGCTCAGTTCTTCTGCAGGATCGCCGGGTCGAGGCCGCGACCGGCCACGAAGAGTTCCACCGCCAGCGCGTCGTTGCGCCGCAGCGCCTCGCGATACTGCTCGGCGTCGTAGTAGCGCAAGCCCATCGCCGCGAGGTCCTTGCGCGCCTGCAGGGTGGACGCGCGGTCCTCGAGGACGACGCGCTCCTTCTCGGCCACCGCGGACTGCGCCGCGGCCCGGGCGTTCTCGCGGCGGGCGATGACGATCATGTCGCGGGCCAGTGCGTTCACGGTGCCCCGGTATTGCGCCGGCATGTCGTCCATCATCTCGGCCATGAGGTCGCCGGCGATCCGGTTGGCGTCCGGATTGCGGCCCGCGAAGATCGCGTCCATGCCCTGCTGCATCGCCCGAGGGTCGTCGGTCGCGGCCGCGACGCGCACCAGCGATTGCACGATGGAAAGGACGCCGCCGAGCATCTTCCAGTCGTCGTCGGCCTCGGAGGCGTGGACGAGCGGGGTCGACGCGACGAGCGAGCCGAGGACAAGCAGGCGGACGAGCTTCATGGGACCTCCCGGAAGGGCAATGGCCTCCCTTCAACGCGCGGGCCGGTGGCGGGTTGACGCCCCCCCTTCGTACCGCGAGGCGCATTGCACTGCCTTACAATCCTCGCGATGGCCACGCTTCCCCAGACTGAAACCTTCGTCCGCTGGTTCCGGCAGGTCGCGCCGTACATGCACGCGTTCGGCGGGCGCACCTTCGTGCTTGGCTTCGGCGGCGAGATGGTCGCCGAGCGCGCGCGCTTCGCGCACTTCGTGCACGACCTGAACCTGCTTGCCGCGCTCGAGATCCGGCTGGTGCTGGTGCACGGCGCGCGCCCGCAGATCGACCACGAACTGAAGTCGCGCAACCTGCGCTCGCGCTACGCGAAGGGCCTGCGCATCACCGACGACAAGGCGCTGACCGCGGTGAAGCACGCCGCGGGCGTGATGCGCGTGGAACTTGAGGCCGTGCTGTCGCAGGGCCTGCCGAACTCGCCGATGGCGGGCGCCGCGCTTCGCGTGGCCTCGGGCAACTACATCACGGCGCAGCCCACCGGCGTGGTCGACGGCGTCGACTACCAGTACACCGGCACGGTCCGCAAGATCG
>CAYWNX010000338.1:0-3018 GCA_964459735.1 uncultured Dechloromonas sp.
CCTGCCAGCCCTTCGATGCCCAACGCGATGGTCTGGTCCTCGGTGAAGCCGTCGCCGCCGTGCGCCTCTCGGCGAAACCCGCCACCTGGCGCATCACCGGCCTGCGCACCGGCCTCGATGCCTACTCCACGACCGGCCCCGACCCGCAAGGCGGCCCCATCGCGAATGTTGCGGTCGACTGCCTGAAAGAGGCAAAAATCAATCCGGCCGATATCGAACTGGTCAAACTGCAAGCGGCCGGCTCACCGGGCACCGACCTTGCGGAAGCTAATGCGCTGCGGCAGATTTTCGGCAACTCACTACCGCCGCTGCTCTCGCTGAAACCCTACCTCGGCCACACGCTGGGCGCCAGCGGCATCGCCGAACTGGCCACGTTGCTCGCCTGCCTGACGCTGGACCAGATTCCCGCCACGGCAGGATTCAAAAAAGTCGATCCCGAAATCGCCCTGTTTCCGATGGTTGACCGCAGCAATGCCCACATTCAGCGGGCGCTGCTCAACCTGATCGGCTTTGGCGGCGGTCTGGCCAGCATGATCATTGAGCGCCGCACATGATTTTCCTCAACGCTGTGCTCAGTCAGCAATATGTACCGGACAAACTGCCCGCCGCCGTGCGCGCCGCCCTCGGCAAACCGCTGCGCCGTGCCGCCACGCTGACCCAACTGGCGCTGGTCGGCGCGCTTGCCTGCCTGCCCAAAGAGCGCCGCCACCTCCCCACCGCCCTGCTCTGGCAATCGACCAGCGGCCCGCGCCTGGAAACCATCACGCTGCTTGACGAGGTCTGCAATGCTTCGGCCGAACCCATGCCCTACGACTTTCTCGCCACCCAGCCCGCCATCGCCGCCGCGCAGATCCAGCCGTTTTTACCCGGCCTGCAATCAGCCACCCATTTCCCGCTGGATACCGAAGGCAAGGCAAACTGGTCGCTGCTCCTGACACTGGCCAGCAACTGGCTGAATGAGGGCCGTTACGCCCAAGTGCTCTGCGCCCATCTCGACAGCTGGGCCGAATCAGCCGACGGGCATTGGCTCGCCCTCAGCAGCACAGCGCTTGAAAATGCGCCGGCCAACCTTCATATACGCACAATAAATTATTCGGATGCGCTGCCCGACACCCCGAACTTTCCGGCCGCGCTCGCTGGCTGGCTGGCGCAGCCCTCCAGCCGGCTGCTGCATCTGCAATCGTCCACCACGCCACGGCTGGCAGTAGAATTCGCCCAAATCTAACTCTTACAGGCCCTCACCATGTCCAAATTTTCCTTTGATGTTTCCCTTGAAGAGTTCGAAGCCAAGGTCATCGTGCCCTCGCAGGAGGTGCCGGTCGTCGTCGATTTCTGGGCGCCGTGGTGCGAACCGTGCAAGGCGCTGAAGCCGATCCTGGAAAAACTGGCCGAGGAATACGCCGGCCGCTTCCTGCTCGCCATGGTCAACGCTGACGAAAACCCGGAAATCTCCCAACACTTCGGCGTACGCAGCATTCCTAGCGTCAAGGTGCTTTTTCAGGGCCAACTGGTCGATGAGTTCAACGGCGCCCTGCCGGAAAGCGAAATCCGCGCCTTTCTCGACCGCTTTGCGCTGCCCGCCGTCGGCGGCAACCTGCGCGAAGAAGCTGCTGCGCTGCTCGCCGCCGGCCAGCTTGAAGAAGCGCTGGCCAAGCTGGTCGAAGCCAGCCGCGCCAAGCCGGAAGATCAAGCCGTCCAGCTCGATGCCGTCGACGTCCTGATGCAACTCGGCCGCAACGACGAAGCGCAGCAATTGCTCAGCGGCGAGTACCTTCAGGAAGCCGACCGCGCCAACGCCCTGCGCGCGCGCCTGGCGCTCGCCGCCGGCGCTGCCGACACTGGCGAAATCGAAGCCCGGCTGGCCGCCAACCCGGCCGACCACGCTGCCCGCATTGCGCTCTCCCACGCCTACGCCGCCCAAAACCGCTTCCGCGAAGCGATGGAAGCCGCACTGGAAGTCGTCGTTCGCGACCGCACTTTCGATGAAGGCAAAGGCCGCAGCACCCTGCTCAAACTATTTGAAGCCCTCGGCGGCAGCGATCAGTACGACGACCTGATCCGCGAATTCCGCCGCAAGCTTTCGGCGGCACTGAACTGAGTCGGTATTTCTGGAAATAGTTTGATTGGCCTGTAATAGATCAAATCACACTGGCGTTTTGAAGCACTACGGTTTGACGATAGACTATTTCCATGCCTACTGTCCTTTATTTGAATGGTTTCCGGTTTTTCTTCTTCAGCGGGGAAGGATCCGAGCCGCCACACATTCATATCGAGCATGGCGACAAGGTGGCGAAATATTGGCTGAACCCTGTTGATCTGGCCATGTCGGAAGGTTTCCGCAGTCAGGAACTAACAAAAGTCAGGGCCATGGTGATTGAGCATCGAGTGATTTTTTTGGAGAAATGGAATGAGCACTTTAACCGTTAAGTTGGACTCCCACGCGGTGGACATCAGCGTTGACGAAGCAGCATTACATTTCATTTTGGCAGATGGCCGAGAAATTTCTGCACCGTTGGAGTGGTTTCCACGGTTGCGCGATGCTTCTCCCGATCAGCGGAACCACTGGCGATTAATTGGCAAGGGGATTGGCGTACATTGGCCAGAGATCGATGAAGATATTGCGGTCAGTACAATCATGGGCGGACATTAGGTCTAAAAGCCAAAAAAACCGGGTAAGCCCGGTTTTTTTTCGACTGAATGTTTGTTTATACATACAAACATAATGGTGCCCTGCCGGAAGGTGAAATCCGCGCCTTTCTCGATCGCTTTGCGCTGCCCGCCGTCGGCGGCAACCTGCGCGAAGAAGCTGCGGCGCTGCTTGCCGCCGGTCAACTGGAAGAAGCGCTGGCCATGCTGGTCGAAGCCAGCCGCGCCAAGCCGGAAGATCAAGCCGTCCAGCTCGATGCCGTCGATGTCCTGATGCAACTCGGCCGCAACGACGAAGCGCAGCAATTGCTCAGCGGCGATGAAGGCAAAGGCCGCAGCACCCTGCTCAAACTATTTGAAGCCCTCGGCGGC
>CAYWNX010000339.1:0-3017 GCA_964459735.1 uncultured Dechloromonas sp.
CGTCGGCTGGCGCCGCTGATGGAAAACGACATCGACCGGATCAAGCTGATGAACGCGCTGCTGCTGTCGATGCCCGGCTCGCCGATCATCTACTACGGCGACGAGTTGGGCATGGGCGACAACGTCTATCTCGGCGACCGCGACGGCGTGCGGACGCCGATGCAGTGGAGCCCGGACCGCAACGCCGGTTTTTCGAAGGCCGACCCGCAGCGCCTCTACCTGCCGCCGATCATGGACCCGATCTACGGCTATGAAGCGGTCAATGTCGAAGCCCAGGCGCGCGATTCCTCCTCCTTACTGAACTGGACGCGGCGCCTGCTGGCGGTACGCAAAAGCCACAGCGCTTTCGGCCGCGGCAGCCTGGTTTTTCTCCACCCCGGCAACCGCAAGATTCTCGCCTTCCTGCGTCGATACGGCGAGGAGACGCTGCTTTGCATCGCCAATCTGGCGCGCTCGGCGCAACCGGTCGAACTCGACCTGGCCGGCTACAAGGGGCGGGTGCCGGTCGAACTGCTCGGCCGCACGGCTTTCCCGCCGATCGGCGAGTTGCCCTACCTGATCACGCTGCAAGGTCATGGTTTCTACTGGTTCCGGCTGGCCGCCGGCGAGGCGGCGCCGAGCTGGCACGAGGAGCGCCTGCCGCGCGAAGAGGCGCCGGTGCTGGTTTTCTTCGACGGCTGGCACAGCCTCTTCCGCGAGCGCGTCGTGCCCTGGCGGATCGGCCTGGCGGAAAAACTGCGCACGCAACTGGAGCGCGACACCTTGCCGCGCTTCATCGTCCAGCAGCGCTGGTACGCCGCGCAGGGCGAGCCGGTGCGCCAGGTTGCGCTGCTTGATCACGCCGAGTGGAACGACCCGCGCGGCAACTGGTTTCCCGCCCTGTTCCGCGTCGACGCCGGGAACAGTAGCGCCCATTACTTTCTGCCGCTGGCCCTGGTCTGGGAAAGTGATAACGACCGCGACGAGGAGCGCACACGCGCCATGCTGCCGGTCACTGTCGCCCGTGTCCGCATGCAGGCGCAGCTCGGCATCCTCGGCGATGCCTTCGCCGACGAGTCCTTCGTCCGCGCCTTGGTCGAAGCCATCGCTGCCGGTCGGGAATTCCGTTGCGCTCACGGCAGCATCCGCTGCACGCCGACCAGCACCTTCGCCGAAATCGCCGGCGACGATCCGGCGGCGCTGCTGCCGGTGCGGCAGTCCGCCGTGCAGAGCAGCAACAGCGTCCGCATCCTCGGCCAGCGCCTCTTTCTCAAGCTCTATCGTCGCCTGCAGAGCGGTGTTTGCCAGGAACTCGAGATCGGTCGTTTCCTGACTGAAGTGGCGCACTTCCCGAACTGTGTGCCGATTGCCGGCGCCATCGAGTATTTCCCGGCGGCTGGCGGCGAGACCGGCAAGCCAAACGAAAAAGGCGCTGAAAACCCGGTCGACCGCAGCACACTGGCGCTGCTTCAGGGCTATGTCGATAACCAGGGCGATGGCTGGAGCTACACGCTGGCTTACCTGGAGCGTTTTTTCGAGCACCTCGAACTGAACAACGCGGCGGCGGCCGACACACACGGCGCCTATCTCACGCTGATCCGCACGCTCGGCCGGCGCACGGCCGAACTGCATCTGGCGCTGGCCAAACAAACGGGCGATCCGGCCTTCGATCCAGAGGCGCTCGGCGCCGCCGATTTCGAACAGTGGACGCAGGTCGTCGGCGCGGAAGCCGTAGACAGCCTGGCCCGGCTCGAACAGGCGCTGGCGACGCTGCCGGCGGCGGTGCGCCCGCCGGCCGAGGCCGTACTGGGACAGCGTCAGGCGCTGCTGGCACGAATCGCCGGCGGCGTTCCGGAACACTTCGCCGGGCTGAAAATCCGCCACCATGGCGACTACCACCTCGGCCAGGTGTTGGTCGCCCAGAATGATTTTTTCATCATCGACTTCGAGGGCGAGCCGACGCGCAGCCCGGCCCAGCGGCGGCAGAAAAACTCGCCGCTGCGCGATGTCGCCGGCATGCTGCGCTCCTTCGACTACGCCGCCCGCACGGCGCTCGCCCGGGTCGCCCGCGAAGCGCCGCAGGAAATGGCCGGGCTCGAAGCGCAGGCCGGCGCCTGGCAAGCCGAGGTCGAGCGCGCCTTCCTGCTCAGCTATGCCGAAACTGCGGCCACCGGCGATGTCCAGCTCTACGGATTGTGGTCCGAGGCGCAACGTTTGCTGGAACTGTTCGTGCTCGAAAAAGCGCTCTACGAACTGCGCTACGAACTGGCGCACCGGCCGGACTGGGTGCAACTGCCGCTGCTCGGCATCCTGGCGATGCTCGGCGGGAAGTGATCGCCAGACTGGCGAACGAGGAGAATGGAATGGAACCGATCGATATGGCGCTTGAAACGCTGCACACCTTTCTTTTGCAGGTCGGCGCCTTCCTGCCCAAAGCGTTGCTCGCGGTGGCGATTGCCATTGCCGGCTGGCTGATCGCCAAGGCCATTCGCTTCGCCGTCGTCAAGGCTCTGCGCTCGATCAATTTCCACATTCTGACCGAGCGCGCCCGCATCGACGCCTTCCTGCAGATGGGCGGCAGCACGGCCGACACAACAGCCGTACTCGGCATGCTGGTTTACTGGCTGACCATCATCGCGGCGCTGATCCTCGCCTGCAACAGCCTCGGCCTGACCTATGTCACCGACCTGCTGTCGCGCATCGCGCTGTTCGTGCCGCGCGTCATCCTGGCCGTGGTGATCCTCGCCTTCGGCGCCTATTTCGCCAACTTCATCGACGGCAGCGTCAGCCTCTACGGCCGCAATGTCGGCTTTGACGAGGCCCCGCTACTCGGCCGCCTGGCCCGTTACGCGGTGCTGCTTTTCGTCATCCTGATCGCTCTCGACCAGTTGGGAATCGGCGGCGACATCATCCGCCAGAGTTTCCTGATCATCCTTGCCGGCATCGTGCTGGCGCTGGCCCTGGCCTTCGGTCTCGGTGGCCAGCGCTGGGCGGCAAATTTGCTCGAGTACTGGTGGCCGCAGCGCAACAAGGAGGAG
>CAYWNX010000340.1:0-3005 GCA_964459735.1 uncultured Dechloromonas sp.
TGGTGGCGACGCGCGAGGTGGTGCGGCTGGTCGACGAATTCGTGCGCGCGCGCCCGCTCGGCAGCCTGCTGGTGAAGGGCCTCGCGGCGCCGGCCGAGGTCTGGGAGATCCTCGCCGCCAACCCGGTGCGCACTCGCTTCGAGGCCTCGCTGCAGCGCGGGCTCGCGCGCTTCGTCGGCCGCGAGGCCGAGCTCGGCGCGCTGCAACGTGCGCTGGACGACGCGCTCGCCGGCCGCGGGCGGCTGGTCGGCGTCTCGGGCGAGCCGGGCGTGGGCAAGTCGCGCCTGCTGTGGGAGTTCGCGCGCACCGCCGCGCGCAGCGGCGCGCGCGTGCTGGAGGCCACCTCGATCGCGCAGGACCGCACCACGTCCTACGTGCCGGCGATCTCGCTGCTCGCGCAACTGCTCGAGGTGCCCAAGGACGCGGCGCATTCCGAGCTCGCCGCCGCGCTCGACAGGGCCCTCGATCCGCTCGGCGACGAGGGTCGCACCCTGCGCGCGCCGCTGCTCGCGCTGTTCGGCGTGCCCTTCGAGGACCCGCGCTGGGAGGCGCTCGACCCGCCGCAGCGCCACCTGCGCATCGTCAATGCCGCGAAGTCGCTGGTCCTGCGGCATGCGGCCGCCCGGCCGCTGGTGCTCGTCGTGGCCGACCTGCACTGGGTCGACGCCGAGACGCAGGGGCTGCTGGACGCGCTCGCGCGCGTGCTGGAGGGCGCCCGGCTCCTCATCCTCACCGAGTTCCGTCCCGAGTACCGCCACCGCTGGGCGACGCTCCCGGCCTGGATGCCGCTGCCGGTGGTGCCGCTCGCCGAGGCGAACGCGGTGTCGCTGTTCCGCAGCCTGGTGGGCTCCGGCGCCTCGCTCGCGCCGCTGGAGCGGCTGGTGCTCGCGCGCGTGGCCGGCAACCCGCTGTTCCTCGAGGAATGCGTACGCGGCCTGGCCGAGGCCGGCGTGCTCGAGGGCCCGGCCGGCGACCGGCGCCTTGCGCGCTCGCTCGACAGCGTGCAGATCCCGGCCACGGTGCACGATCTCCTCGCCTCGCGCATGGACCGCCTGCCGCCGGATGAGAAGGCGCTGCTGCAGCTCGCCGCCGTGATCGGCACCGAGGCCCCGCGCGCAGTGCTGGAGCGCGCCTGGACCTCGCTGCATGTACGCGCCTCCGGTACCGCCGCCAATGCGCTCGCGCGCGCGCTCGCCGGGCTGGTGGCCTCGGGCTTCCTCGTCGAGACGCAGCCCGACGCCGGCGTCGCGTACGCCTTTCGCCACGCCTTCATGCACGAGGTGGCGCACGGCAGCCTGCTCGCCGCGCAGCGGCGCGCGCTGCACGAGCTCGCGCTGGAGGCGCTGGAGCACGTGCACGCGGGACGCCTCGAGGACCATGCCGAGGCGCTCGCCCACCACGCGCTGCACGGCGAGCGCTGGGAACAGGCCGTGCGCTGGCTGCGCCTTGCTGCGCAGCAGGCGGCTGCACGCTCGGCCTATCGCGAGGCGCTGCAGCTGCTGGAGCAGGCGCTGCGCGCGCATGCGCAGTCGGCCGACGATCGCGATGCGCGCGTCGAGATCGACCTGCGCATCGCGATGCGCGCGCCGCTGATCGCGCTCGGCCTGTTCGACCGCATCATCACGGTGCTGCGCGGCGCCGAGGCGATCGCCAATGCGCGCGGCGACGCCGACAGCCGCGCGCGCGTCGCGGTCTACATCACCGGCCACCTGTGGCTGGTCGGCGAGAACGCCGCCGCCACCGACGCGGGCGCGCGCTCGCTGGAGCTGGTCGCGCCGCTGGACGACCCGGCGCTGTCGATCCCGGCGCGCTTCTACGTCGCGGCGGCGAAGCACGCGCTCGGCGACTACGCGGCCTCGCGCGCGATCCTCGAGCCGCTGGTCGCGGAAGTCGCACGCCACGGCGACCGGCGTTTCGGCCTCGCCGGCCTGCCCGGAGCGCTCGGCCACGGCATCCTCGCGCTCACGGCCGCCGAGCAGGGCGCGTTCGACACCGCCGACGCCGAGGCGGCCGAGGCCCTCGGCATCGCCGGCCGCCAGGGCCATGCGTTCAGCCTGATCACCGCGCACTACGTCGCCGGCGGCGCGCGCCTCGCGCGCGGCGACCACGCCGGCGCGCTGGAGCGCGTGCGCGGCGGGCTCGCCCTCGGCCGGACGGAAGACGTGCCGATGTACTACCTGCCGCTGCTCACGCTGCAGGCCGGCGCGCTGCTGCAGGGCGGGCAGGCGGCCGAGGCGCTGCGCGTGGTCGAGCGCATCCTGCAACTGCGCCGAGAACCGATCAACGTCGCCTCGCACGCGGCGTCGGCGCCGGTCGAGGTGCTGCTCGCCGCCGGGCGCGTCGCCGACGCCGCGGCGCTGGCGGAGAAGAACCTCGAGACCGCGAAGAGGAAGCGCGAGCGCTCGTTCGAGGCCTGGGCGCTGCGCGCGATGGCCGAGGTCGAGGCCGCGCGCACGCCGCCCGACCTGCAGGTCGCGGAGGCCTACCTGCTCGAGTCGCGCGCCCTCGCCCGCGCGCTCGGCATGCGGCCGCTGGAAGCGCGCTGCCAGATGGAGATCGGCCTGCTGCGCCGCACGCGAAACGCGCCGGTGCCGAACGTGCTTGCCTCGCTGCAGGGCGCCGCCGATGCCTTCGACGCGCTCGGCATGCCGGCGTGGCGCGACCGCGCGCGCGCAGCCCTCGCCGCGGGCTGAGGCCGCCTAGAAGAACAGCGCGCCGAGCACGCCGCCGGCGACCAGCAGCCAGAGCGGATTCATGCGGGTCAGCGTCGAGCCGAGCGCGCTGCCGCCCGCGAGCAGCACGCTGCGCCAGTCGAGGCCGTTCGGCGTCGCGATCACGTAGCCGCCGGCGAGGATCAGGCCCACGGTCAGCGGCGCGAGCGCGCGCTGCAGCGCCTTGCGCCATGCGGCGTCGCGGAAGCGCTCCCAGAGGTCGCTCACCCACCAGGTCAGAGCCGCGGCGGGCGCGCACATCGACACCAGCGCGACCACCGACCCGGCGAGGCC
>CAYWNX010000341.1:0-2992 GCA_964459735.1 uncultured Dechloromonas sp.
ATCGGCTTTTGGCTGGTCTGGGGCTGGGTTGGCAAGAATGCTGCGGTCGACGCTCAGGGAAGGCAAAAAACCGTCGATCCTGTGCAATAATTCAACGCTTTACAGCCCACTTTACGCCCCATGTCGAAGACCCTTTACGACAAGCTTTGGGAGAATCACGTTGTCCATCAGGAAGAAGATGGCACGGCGCTCCTCTATATTGACCGTCACCTCGTGCACGAAGTGACCAGCCCGCAGGCCTTCGAAGGTCTCAAACTGGCTGGCCGCAAACCCTGGCGGATATCCTCCATCGTCGCGACGGCCGACCACAACACGCCGACCGACCATTGGGAGGAGGGTATCAAAGACCCGGTTTCCCGCCAGCAGGTTGAAACGCTGGATGCCAATATCCGCGAAGTCGGCGCCCTGGCCTATTTTCCGTTCAAAGACCCGAAGCAGGGTATCGTGCACGTCGTCGGCCCCGAAAATGGCGCCACACTGCCCGGCATGACGGTGGTTTGCGGCGACTCGCATACTTCGACGCACGGCGCCTTTGCCTGCCTGGCGCACGGTATCGGTACGTCGGAAGTCGAGCATGTGCTGGCGACGCAATGCCTGCTGCAAAAGAAATCGAAGACCATGCTGATCGCCGTCGATGGCAGGCTCGGCAAGGGCGTCACCGCCAAGGATGTGGCGCTGGCCATCATCGGCACCATCGGCACTGCTGGCGGTACCGGTTACGCCATCGAATTCGGCGGCAGCGCGATTCGTGGGTTGAGCATGGAAGGTCGGATGACCCTGTGCAATATGGCCATCGAAGGCGGCGCACGTATGGGCTTTGTTGCGGTCGACGATACAACCATCGATTATTTGCGTGGTCGCCCGTTCTCGCCGAAGGGCGAAACCTGGGATAAAGCGGTCGCCTACTGGCGTACGCTGCATTCCGATAGCGGCGCGAATTTCGACCAGGTGCTTACCCTGCAGGCCGAATCCATTCGTCCACAAGTGACCTGGGGGACTTCACCGGAAATGGTTGTCGCCATCGATGCCATCGTTCCCGATCCGGCCAAACAGACGGATCCGATCAAGCGCGAAGGCATGGAGCGAGCCCTGCAATATATGGGGCTGAACCCGAATACGCCGATCAAGAGTATTGCTGTCGACAAGGTCTTCATTGGCTCTTGCACCAACTCGCGGATCGAAGATTTGCGCGAAGCGGCATCGGTGCTCAAGGGGCGACATATAGCTGCCAACATCAAACTGGCGCTGGCCGTACCGGGTTCAGGTCTGGTCAAGCGTCAGGCGGAAGCCGAAGGGCTGGACAAGGTGTTTGTCGCCGCCGGTTTTGAGTGGCGAGAGCCGGGTTGCTCAATGTGTCTGGCGATGAATGCCGACCGCCTGGAGCCGGGCGAACGTTGTGCCTCGACCTCCAATCGCAACTTTGAAGGTCGTCAGGGTCCGGGCGGGCGTACCCATCTGCTCAGTCCGGCGATGGCCGCTGCGGCCGCTATTGCCGGTCATTTTGCCGATGTTCGCGACGTTATTTGAGAGAGGAGTTGACCATGAGAAAAGTCGCCTTCGTGTTTTTTACGCTGATTTCCGTACTGTCTCTTTCCGCCTGCAATACCGTGCATGGCATAGGTAAAGATATTGAAAAGGGTGGCGAAGCCATCCAGAAATCGTCCAAGTAAGAGGTCGCATGGAAAAGTTTACCCGCCTCGAAGGATTGGTTGCGCCGCTCGACCGTAACAACGTCGATACCGATGCCATCATCCCCAAGCAGTTTCTCAAGTCGATCAAGCGTTCAGGTTTTGGCCCGAATGCCTTTGACGAATGGCGCTATATGGATGTTGGTCAGCCTGGGCAGGATGCCAGCGGCCGGCCGAAAAATCCGAATTTCGTGCTCAATCAGCCGCGCTACCAGGGCGCGCAGGTCTTGCTGACCCGTGCCAATTTCGGTTGCGGCAGTTCGCGTGAGCATGCTCCGTGGGCCTTGCTCGACTTTGGCTTCAAGGCCATTGTCGCTGAGTCTTTTGCTGATATTTTCTTCAATAATTGTTACAAAAACGGCATCGTGCCCATCGTCTTGCCGGCGAATGAGATCGAAGCGCTGTTTCAGCAAGTTGAAGCGACCCCCGGCTATAAGCTGGTAGTAGACTTAGCTGCGCAGGCCGTGATCCGCCCGGACGGCTACGGTATTCCCTTCCAGATCGACAACTTCCGCAAGGAATGTTTGCTGAATGGCTGGGACGACATCGGCCTGACCCTGCGCCATGCCGAAAAAATTCGGGAATTCGAAGAAAAGCGCCGCATTAGCCAGCCTTGGCTGTTCGCTTAAGAAGGAAAGATTATGAAGATTTGTGTTCTGCCGGGTGACGGCATTGGCCCTGAAATTATTGCGCAGGCGGTGCGCGTACTTGACTCCCTCGACCTCAAGTTTGAATTGGAAGAGGCGCTGCTTGGTGGTTCTGCGGTCGACGCGACGGGCAGCCCATATCCGGAAGCAACGCAAAAGTTGGCCCGCGAAGCCGATGCAGTGCTGCTCGGTGCCGTTGGTGGTCCGCAATGGGATACGCTGCCGCGTGAAAAGCGCCCGGAGCGCGGTCTGCTTGGTATTCGCAAGGATTTGAACCTGTTTGCCAACCTGCGCCCAGCAATCCTTTATCCGGAACTGGCCAACGCGTCGACGCTGAAGCCGGAAGTTGTCGCCGGGTTGGATATCCTGATCATCCGCGAGTTGACTGGTGATATTTATTTCGGCCAGCCGCGTGGTATTCGCGAGGAAAACGGCGAGCGGGTCGGTTTCAACACCATGGTTTACAGCGAGTCCGAAATCCGCCGCATCGGCCATGTCGCCTTTACGGCTGCCCGCAAGCGCGACAAGCGTGTTTGCTCAGTCGACAAGATGAATGTCCTCGAGTGCACCCAGCTCTGGCGCGATGTGATGATCGAAGTGGCCAAGGATTACCCGGACGTCGAGTTGTCGCACATGCTGGTGGATAACGCAGCGATG
>CAYWNX010000342.1:0-450 GCA_964459735.1 uncultured Dechloromonas sp.
TATGTGGCGCAAAATTTCGGCGATAATGCGGTTTTTGCGACCTGCGCCGGGTTGATGTTGGTCTGGCTGGCGGTGGCAAACTCAATGAATTTTCCGCAACGGCGCACTGCCGCCGCGGCGACTCAACCTGTTTAGGAGCGATGGGGCATGGCATCAGTCAATAAGGCAATCATTCTCGGGAATCTGGGCAAAGACCCCGAAGTTCGCTACACCGCCAGCGGCGAGGCAATGTGCAACATCACAGTCGCCACCAGCGAAAGCTGGAAGGACAAGGCGACTGGCGAGAAAAAAGAGCTGACCGAATGGCACCGGATTTCCTTTTTCGGCAAGCTCGCCGAAATCTGCGGTCAGTACCTGAAAAAAGGCTCGCAGGTTTATGTTGAGGGCAGCATCCGCACCCGCAAATGGACCGACAAGGAAGGCCAGGAGCGTTACACCACCGAAATCCGT
>CAYWNX010000342.1:460-2969 GCA_964459735.1 uncultured Dechloromonas sp.
CGAAATGAAGATGCTCGGTTCCCGTCAGGGCATGGGCGCGCCGGGTTCGTCCGGCGGCGGTGGTGGCGGTTACGACAGCGAGCCGACCGATTACGCGCCGGCACCGGCCAAGAACAAGCCGAAACCGTCATTCGACGATCTCGGCGACGATATTCCGTTCTAAGGCGGGAGATCGTTGGTATTACTTGCGCCGCCCTTGCCGGGCGGCGTTGCTTTCATCGCCTGCCAAGGAAAAGACCGTGTCCAACGCCATCACTTTCAAGGTTCTCGAAGATATCGCCAAAGATCTTTCCGGCGACGAGATTACTTTTCCGACTTTTCTCGACATCACCTTTCAGGTGCGGACGGCGCTCAAGGATCCCAATCTGAGCATTGAACAGTTGGCCAAGCTGATTGGTGCCGAGCCCTTGATGAGCACCAAGATTATCCGCATGTCCAATTCGGTGGCGCTGAATCCGTCCGGGCGGGAGATCGCGGATGTGAAGACCGCTATCACGCGCGTCGGCATGGAAGCCGTGCGCACGGTGTCCTTTGCCGTGGCCATGGAGCAATTGCTGAAATCGAAATCGATGAAGTCGTTCGAGACGATTTCGAAAAAACTGTGGGATCACACCGCGCACGTGGCCGCGCTGTGTCGCGTGCTCGCCCGCCGGATCGCCAAGATCAATGGCGACGAGGCGATGTTTGCCGGCCTGGTGCACGATCTGGGCGTTTTTTACCTGATGTCGCGTGCCGCCAATTTCCCCGAACTGGTCAATGACAAGGTGGAATTGCATGCCCTGCTCGTCGGTTGGCATGACAACATCGGCCACGCCTTGCTCTCGGCGCTGGGTTCGCCGGAATCCGTATTGCTGGCGGTACAGGAGCACGAACAGGATCGCGAGATTGCCCAACTCAAATCCCTGACCGATGTGCTTTACGTCGCCAACAAGATCGCCAATCGCACCTCAAGCTGGCGCGATCCGGAACTGGATGGGGCGGTCGATACCTCAATGCTGGAGACGATTTTCGACGCCGAAACACTGGCCGAAATTGTGGAAGAGTCCGAAGAGGAAGTTCAGTCGCTGAAAGCGGCGCTGGGCGGTTGATGTTGTCTTGCCGCAAGCAGACCTTGTGGCGTGCAGGGCGAATGTTATGAGAGCAGCTCAAGCTGCCGATGACACAGGGGTAGGGGTTTTATGAACAGCAGTCATGATCACAGCGGGCGGGTTACCGGCAAGCGTTTGGCCGTGCTCGCCCTCTCGGCGCTCGGCGTCGTCTATGGCGACATCGGGACCAGCCCCTTGTATGCGGTGAAGGAGGTCTTCGCCGGCAATCACCCGATCCCGATTACCGAGGCCAATGTTTTCGGTAGCCTGTCGCTCTTTTTCTGGGCGCTGATTGTCGTTGTTTCAATCAAGTACGTCAGCTTCATTACCCGCGCCGACAATCGGGGCGAGGGCGGCATCATGGCGCTGATTGCGCTGGCGCTGCACGATGCAGCGGGCAAGCCGCGGCAGATGAAGTTCATCATGGTTATCGGCGTGCTCGGGGCGGCGATGTTCTATGGCGACGGCATGGTGACGCCGGCCATTTCGGTACTCTCCGCCATCGAAGGGCTGGAGGTGGCAACACCGGCGCTGAAGCCCTTCGTGATTCCGCTGACGCTGATCGTGTTGTTCGGCCTGTTTTTCATCCAGCGGCGGGGAACGGCGACGATGGGTAAATTCTTCGGCCCGGTCATGCTGCTCTGGTTCAGTACGCTGGCCATCCTCGGCATTTCAAATATCGTCGCCCATCCGGCCATCCTGACCGCACTCAATCCGCTGTATGGCATCGAATTCCTGCTCGCCAACAAGGCGCTGGCCCTGGTTGCCATGGGCAATGTCGTGCTGGCCGTTACCGGCGCCGAGGCCTTGTATGCCGATATGGGGCATTTTGGTCGCAAGCCGATTGTCCGCGCCTGGTTCGCCTTTGTCCTGCCGGCGCTGGTGCTCAATTATTTCGGTCAGGGCGCGCTGATTCTCGGCGATCCCGCCGCCGCTGAAAATCCGTTCTACCTCTCGGCCCCCGAATGGGCGCTTTTCCCGCTGGTCGGGCTGGCTACGGTGGCGACGGTAATCGCTTGCCAGGCCGTGATTTCCGGTGCCTTCTCGGTCACCCGCCAGGCCATGCAACTGGGTTTCGTGCCGCGCATGGAAGTGCAGCACACCTCGGAGAGTGCAGCCGGGCAAATCTATCTGCCGGCGGTGAATTGGGGCCTGATGCTGGCGGTGATGATTCTGGTGCTCGGCTTCAAGACGTCAAACAATCTGGCGGCGGCCTACGGCATTGCGGTAACCGGTGACATGGTGATCACCTCGATTCTGGCCACGGTCGTCGTCGCCAAGGGCTGGAAATGGGGCTGGCCGCGGGCTTGCGCGCTGTTTGCCTGCTTCCTTTCGGTCGAGCTCGTCTTTCTGGCGGCCAATATCCTGAAAATCCCCGATGGCGGCTGGTTCCCGCTGGTTGCCGGGGTCGGTGTCTTCGT
>CAYWNX010000343.1:0-1245 GCA_964459735.1 uncultured Dechloromonas sp.
GCCGTCAGCTTTAACAATTACTGGGCTTGCGGCACATCGACGGCAATCTCGGTTCCCTGCATGTTCTCAATGTCGGGAATGGAAAAATTTGACCTGAAAACTGCCGGCTCCCAGGAAAATCTGCTCGATGTGCTGGTGCATGCCAAGGTCAACGTCCTGTGGATGGACAACAATTCGGATTCCAAAGGTGTAGCCATCCGGGTGCCGTATCAGAGCTTCAGGTCACCGGAGAACAATCCGCTATGCGATAGCGAATGTCGCGACGAAGGCATGCTGCTCAAGTTGCAGGATTACATCGACAGCCACCCCGCAGGCGATATATTTATCGTTATTCATCAGATGGGCAATCACGGACCGGCCTATTTCAAGCGCTATCCGCCAAACTTCGAGAAGTTCCGCCCGGCATGCCAGAGCAACGATCTCAGCAACTGCAGCAATGAAGAAATTGGCAACGCTTACGATAACGCCATTCTTTATACCGACTATTTCCTGGGCAAAACGATTGAACTACTCAAGCGAAATGACCATGGTTTTGAGACAGCGCTTTTCTACCTTAGCGACCACGGCGAATCGTTGGGTGAAAAGGGTATTTATTTGCATGGCTTGCCAAAGGCCATCGCTCCCGACAGCCAACTGCATGTGCCCGCGGTCATTTGGCTCGGCAGTGGCTTTGACGATGTGGATATTCCTGCGCTGATGAAAAAGCGTAACGCCCGCTTCACGCATGACAACATGGCTCACACCGTCCTTGGCTTCATGGAAATCAAAACCAAACTCTACCGACCTGAACTGGACATCCTCGACGGCTGCCGGAAGCCGGAGTAGCCGAGCAATGCGCAGTTCATGGATCGGCGTTACTGAATGCAGTCGGCAGAGTCCCCGGCCTTGCCGCTACTTTTTCTCGCCCCAGACCTGCTCAACCCGCGCATCGCGGCCGCAGGAGGCGCGGTAGTAGTTGTAACGCAGCGGATTTTTCTTGTAGTAGTCCTGGTGGTATTCCTCGGCACGCCAGAACGCCGAGGCCGGGGCCAGTTCGGTGTAAATCACCTTGAAGCGGGCGCTTTGCAGCAGGGCGTCGCGGCTGGCTTCGGCGGCTTTGCGTTCGGCTTCGTTCTGCCAGTAGATACCGCTGCGGTATTGCGTGCCGACATCGCAGAACTGCCGATCCTTGACCGTCGGGTCGATATGGCGCCAGAAGTATTCGACCAGTTGCGGATAGCTGACTTTTGCCGGGTCGTAGATCAC
>CAYWNX010000343.1:1345-2956 GCA_964459735.1 uncultured Dechloromonas sp.
AAAGGGATTTTTTCATGTCCGTAACGCCGGCAAGGTTTCACCCTGAACCACGAAGGCGAGGGCGACACCGTTGTTGCAATAACGCTTGCCGGTCGGTTGCGGGCCGTCGTTGAAAACGTGTCCCTGATGTCCGCCGCAGCGTGAGCAGTGGTATTCGGTGCGCGGGTAGATCAGCTTGAAGTCGGTTGAAGTCTCCACGGCGCCGGCGATGGGCTGCCAGAAGCTGGGCCAGCCGGTGCCGCTTTCGTACTTGTGGGCGCTCTCGAACAGCGGCTGATTGCAGGCGGCGCAGATATAGGTGCCGGCCCTTTTTTCGGCGTTCAGCGGGCTGCTGCCGGCACGTTCGGTGCCTTCCTCGAAGAGCACGTTGTAAGCATCCGGCGAGAGCAGCTTGCGCCATTCCTGATGGCTTTTGTTCAGGGGGAAGCTTTTGGCGGCGTTGGCCGAGCCCAAGGGCAGGGCCGTACTGGCCAGCAGCCCGGTCAGGCGAAAAATCCAGGTGCGACGGTTCATCACTTTCTCCTCGGTGGGCCTGGCGCGCTGACTGGCGGCGCCCGGCTTTGTTTTGGTCCTGATGGTTAGTCGCGCCAGGCTCGCTCTTTCTTACACAATGATTTGCGCTTTGCCATGAGGCAGCGCTTGCGCCGGGCGGTTCCGTTGTTGAGCGACGCTGGTGGACGCTCGCTGAGCCGCATTTAGCCGGAAACGATGTTTTTGCCGAGCGGCAGTTGCCAATGCTGGCTGTCCTTGCCGGCATCCGGGCGATACAAATTCACCAGTTTTTCGTCGTCGACCGCAGCAACCGGCAAATCGAAGGCAATTCGGCCCTGCTTGAGGCCGATCACCCGGTTCGCCAGCAGCGGCAGCAGGGAGGGGTTATGGACGACGGTGATCAGCGTCGCGTCGGCGGCGGCCTTGACCAGCAACTGGCAGACTTCGGCGGCGGCCGACGGGTCGAGAGCGGCGGTCGGTTCGTCGGCCAGGATCAGGCGCGGCCCCTGCATCAGCAGGCGGGCAATCGCCACTTTCTGGCGCTCGCCGCCCGAGAGTTTGTCGGCCCTGGTTCGGGCGCGGGGCAATAAACCTACGGCATGCAGCGCCGCTTCGGCCCGGGCCACTTCGTGTGCCGGAAAACAGCGGGCCCAGCTCCGCCAGCCGGTGATGCGGCCGAGGCAGCCGATCAGCACATTTTCCAGTGCGGAAAGCCGGGCGACCAGATGCAGGCCCTGCATCACCTGACCCAGCTCGACCCGCAAGGCGCGCAGCTCATCGCCCGGCAGCGGCCGGCCGAGATTGTGGCCGAGCACTTCGAGCTGCCCGTGGTTGGGCGGCGTGAAGCCGCTCAACAAACGCAGCAGGGTGGATTTTCCGGCGCCGTTATGGCCGACGATGGCAATGCGTTCGCCGTGCCGGATGCCGAGCTGATCGATTTCCAGCAGCGCCCGGCCATCGGCGGCGCAGAGCACGGACTGCAGGGAGATGCAGGGCGGCGTCTTCATGCCAGGGCGCGGCGGATGCGCCGGCTGAGCGTGTCGAAGGAAACGACCAGCACGATGACGACGATCAGCACGGTCGACAGCCGTCCCCATTGAAAAAGCGAGGTCGCTTCGG
>CAYWNX010000344.1:0-2947 GCA_964459735.1 uncultured Dechloromonas sp.
GGCTGGATAAACCGCCAGGGTGACCGGGCGGCTCCCTGCGCGCGCCGGCACCCGTCAGGCGCAAGGCCAACCTCCGCTGCCGCTTGGCCTGACCGTCGGCTGACCGAACTCTGTCTAACAAAAAGGGGTTCAGACAAATCATTTTTACCGTTCAAGATCAGCGAGAATCGCTGGTCAAGCAGTGTTAAATTCCGCAACCGGTTGTTCAACTTGAACAATGCAGTATCGCGCCATAAGCTGACTGCATTGTTTGAGTATCCGGTGTTGCGGCGAAGCAGTTTTCCGCAAGGCTGAGGAGAAGACGGTGAACCAGGCATTGCGACAAGCCATCAGTCAGGCGTATCGGCGCGATGAAGCGGAATGCATGGCGGCCCTGACAGCGGAACTGTGCGGCCTCCATTACGACCGCGCAGCTGTGGCCGCTCAGGCCCGCGGTCTGGTTGCAGCGGTGCGCCGGCAGCGCAGCCAGGCCAGTGGCGTCGATCATTTGATGCACGAGTTTTCGCTGTCGAGCCAGGAAGGCGTTGCCCTGATGTGCCTGGCCGAAGCGCTGCTGCGTATTCCGGACAGTGCGACGGTCGACCGCCTGATTCGCGACAAAATCAGCCATGGCGACTGGGCGGCGCACCTCGGCGGCAGCCCTTCGCTGTTCGTCAATGCCGCAACCTGGGGCCTGATGCTGACCGGCAAGCTGGTGGCGACCCATAGCGAAACCGCCCTCGGCAGCGCCCTCAGCCGGATTGTCGCCAAGGGTGGCGAGCCGCTGATCCGCAAGGGTGTGGATTTTGCGCTGCGCCTGCTCGGCCAGCAGTTCGTCATGGGCGAAAGCATCGCGGCGGCGCTGCAGCGTTCGGCAAACAATGAAGCCCGTGGCTACGGCCATTCCTTCGACATGCTCGGCGAAGCTGCACTGACTGAAGCCGATGCCGAGCGCTACTGCCGCGCCTACAAGCAGGCCATTCACGCCATCGGCCGGGCCAGTGCCGGGCGCGGCGTGTTTGCCGGGCCGGGCATTTCGATCAAGCTGTCGGCCCTGCATCCGCGCTATGTCCGCAGCCAGCGCGGGCGTGTCATGGGCGAACTGCTGCCGCGCCTGAAGGGCCTGCTGCTGCTCGCCAAACACTACGATATCGGCCTCAATATCGATGCCGAAGAGGCGGATCGGCTGGAGTTGTCGCTCGACCTGCTCGAAGCGCTGGCCGCCGACCCCGATCTGGCCGGCTGGCACGGCCTTGGTTTCGTCATTCAGGCTTATCAGAAACGCTGCCCGTTCGTGATCGATGCCCTGATCGATCTGGCCCGCCGGATGCAACGCCGGCTGATGATCCGGCTGGTCAAGGGCGCCTACTGGGATGGCGAAATCAAGCGCGCCCAGGTCGATGGTCTGCGCGACTACCCGGTCTACACGCGCAAGCCGCATACCGATCTGGCCTATCTGGTTTGCGCCAACCGGCTGCTCGCCGCGCCGGATGCGATCTATCCGCAGTTTGCCACGCACAACGCCCACACACTGGCCAGCGTTTTCCAGATGGCCGGGGCACAGGGCATTGATGATTACGAATTCCAGTGCCTGCACGGCATGGGCGAACCGCTCTATGACAACGTGGTCGGCGCCGACCATCTCGGCAAACGCTGCCGCATCTATGCCCCGGTTGGTACGCATGAAACCCTGCTGCCTTATCTGGTGCGCCGCCTGCTGGAAAACGGCGCCAACAGCTCCTTCGTCAATCGCCTCGTCGATGCGGCGATTTCCATCGACGAACTGATCGAAGACCCGCTCGATACAGTGCGGCTCACCGGCGGCCTGCGTCACCCGGCGATTCCGTTGCCGCGTGATCTGTATGGCCCGAGCCGGTTGAATTCAGCCGGCGTGGACCTCACTGACGAGACGACGATCAGCAAACTGGAAGGCGCACTGGGCGAACTTGACAGCTTGCAGTGGCAGGCTTCGCCGCTGGTTGCCGGATTGGAGCACGCCGGACTGGAGCAACCTGCCGGAAGCGCCTTGCCGGTGACTAACCCGGCGAATCGCTCGGAACAGGTGGGCACTGTCGTCGAAGCCAATGCCGAAACAGTCGAACTGGCGCTGGCCAATGCCGAAGCGGCCAGCGCCGGCTGGCACCGGACGCCGCTGGCCGAGCGTTCGGCCATGTTGCGGCGCGCCGCCGACCTGCTGGAGGAACATCGGTCGCAAATCATCAGCCTGTGCATCCGCGAAGCCGGCAAGACCTGGCCGAATGCGGTGGCCGAATTGCGCGAGGCGGTCGATTTCTGTCGTTACTACGGTCAACAGCTAATTCAGGGCAATTTTCACCCTCCGCCCGTTGCCCCCGGCCCGGTGGTCTGCATCAGCCCGTGGAATTTCCCGCTCGCCATCTTCATCGGCCAAGTCAGCGCCGCGCTGGCCGCCGGCAGCCCGGTGATTGCCAAGCCGGCCGAACAGACGCCGCTGATCGCCCATCTCGCCGTCCAGTTGCTGCATCGGGCCGGCGTGCCACTGGACGTTTTACAGTTCCTGCCCGGCCGCGGCGAAACGGTTGGCGCCCGGCTAACCGCCGACCCACGGGTGCGCGGCGTGGTATTTACCGGCTCGACCGAAGTCGCCCGCCTGATCAACCAAAACCTCGCCCGGCGCGAAGGTGTACGCCTGATCGCCGAAACCGGCGGCCAGAATGCGCTGATCGTCGATTCCTCGGCCCTGCCCGAACAAGTCGTTCAGGATGTGCTGATCTCCGGTTTTGACAGCGCCGGCCAGCGCTGCTCGGCGCTGCGCGTCCTGTGTTTGCAGAGCGACATTGCCGAGCGCAGCCTCGCCATGCTCAAGGCCGCCATGCGGGAACTGAGCATCGGCGACCCGCGCGAGCTGGCCACCGACATCGGCCCGGTGATCGATGACGAAGCGCGCAGCAAGCTGCTGGCCCACATCGAGCACATGCAGGTGCTTGGC
>CAYWNX010000345.1:0-2943 GCA_964459735.1 uncultured Dechloromonas sp.
GGTGGCTTCTCTCGCAGCGAGATTTCATAAGCATCGAAAGCAATACCAGCAACCAGCAGCGCCATTCGTGCTCGCATAGCCTAGGGGCAGCGGCGATAGGTGTACAACAAGGGTTTTTGCATGATCGGAGTCGTTAAAAATACCGATAAATAAGCTGGACTTTCCATCGTAAAAGAGTACTCTGAAATCAAGTTCTGGCTAGTTGCAGGTTCGGTCAGAGCGGTGTTTTTATTAGGTAACTGGAGGTTCTATGGTTGATAGTCCACCGCAGTTTCTTGAGAAGGCTGAGTAGTACCCAAACGGCAAATAGCCGAACTCCGAGGCCATGAGTGCCAAGGTCAAAGATTGACGAAGCCCATGTTAAAACACATGGGCTTCATGCTTTGTAACTGCCTTGGCAAGAGCAATTCCAGTTATCAAAATATCAAAAGATGCCCATTTCAAGCCCTGCGGCCATTGTGGCACCAAGCTCTTTGCACAAATCACGTTCAGGCATACCAATATGCTTTGGGGTAAGGATTTCGGCCGGGGTTTGGGCATGGGTGCAAATAATTGTGGGTGAAGCAATCGGCTTCAATCGCCACCCCGTAGCGATGCGCTCGATTTGGCGAGCAGCATTTTGACCGTCGCTACCTGCACAGATCAATGCTGCATAGGGTCTTCCGTTGATCTTCTCCAGAACTTGGTAATATGTCCGATCAAAGAAGTCTTTCATCAGCCCTGATATTGCTGCGAGGTATTCTGGGGTGACGAAAAGATATCCATCCGCAGCCAGTACATCATCGGCTTCCACTTCTGGCGCATGAAGAAGTCTTACCTTGATTGAACTCTCGGTAGCGGCACCGGCTTCAGCTGCCTGGGCCATCTGTAGCGCTCCGCCGGTCATCGAATGATAAACAATCAGCAAGGTCTTCATGGACTCCGTCAATCACAGGAGGTTATGACGGAACTGTAGCCAACGATGCTCGTTTGCGCCAAGGGTGCAGGAGTTTTTGTAATGAGATGGTCGCCCCTTCCCGAAATGGCATCTGAGTGCCGATGTAAAAGGATCCGACTTTGGCAATTTCCTGCCGGGCAAATGATTCCGTAGGCAAAATGAGTATACGGATATTGATTCATCTACGGACTCCGGCGATCCGTCTGACTGAATCGTTTTAGATCTCACCAGTGAATCGAAGGAAAGCAATGACACCGCTGCTTGAGAGCTTGGGGCTCATTACCGCGAATACGCTCGAATACTACAACGTACGCGCCGCCGAGTTCTGGGAAGGCACGCGCGACCACGATGTGAAGCAGAACATTGAGGCGCTGTTGCGGCACATTCGCAGGGCAGCGCCATTGCGCATACTCGATATTGGATGCGGCCCCGGGCGTGATCTGGTGGCCTTTCGCGCATTAGGGCACGAGCCTGTCGGTCTCGACGGCTCCCCGGCGCTCGCCGCCATGGCCCGCGAGCACAGCGGCTGCGAAGTGTGGGAGCAGGATTTCCTTGCCCTGAAACTTCCCGCCAGCCACTTCGCCGGCATCTTTGCCAATGCCTCGCTCTTCCATGTGCCATGCCAAGAACTTCCACGGGTGTTGAGCGAGTTGCATGCAGCCCTCCAACCCGATGGTGTTCTATTTACCTCGAACCCTCGCGGGAATAACGAAGAGGGCTGGAATCGCGGGCGGTACGGGGTCTATCACGACCTCCAATCATGGCGCGCGTTTCTCGAGTCGGCAGCATTCCTGGAACTGGAGCACTACTACCGTCCAGCCGGGCTTCCTTTTGCACAACAGCCTTGGCTTGCCAGCGTATGGCGGAAGCTATCCGACTAACTCCAAGGTCCCGCTTCAGCGGGTGCGTTGACCGACCTGCTGACCGATGGCAAATCCTTGCAACTGGCCATGTAGCCAATGCACACCAAGGCAGAGCAGCCTTGATTCAGCATTGAAGCCATCAACTCAGGGGTAATCCCCAAGCGTTTTTAAGCTGCCCCGTATTTTTCGCTGTGCGCCTTCACCGCCCGGACTCTCGCCAACAACAACCGGACCTTCACGGTATCGGACAGTTCCTCATCCGCCGGACCCGATGCCTTGCCCACCTGGCTCAGGATGTAGGCCTCAACGGCCTTCGTCCGCGCCATCAACAGCCGAAGCTTGACGTGATCAGGGAGATCGATGACGCCTTCGTCGTCATCACCCGCTTGATCAGGCGCCTTGGCGACTTTGGGCTGGCTAAAGGAGCGGTGGAGATCCAGTTGGTCGATGCCGCCGTCTCCGTCCTCGTTATCCGATGCATTGAGCCGCGCCCGGTCATCCGGTTTGGCACTCGTGCTGGCTAACGCAATTTGCTCGCGGGCCGACCGGGAGAGCATCGACTTCGCCCGTGCCACCTTTGCCGCTTTGACTTTTTTGGCCTGCCCATGCCCTGCACCTTTGGGCGAATAGCGGGCTAATTCAACAACCGCGACCGGCATGGGCACCGGTGCGATGGTAACCAGAGCTTCGGCGTAGGGCTCTTGCGCCGTCATGTTTTCGGTCTGGACATCCGCTGTCGTCGGCTCCCAGGCATGCACGCCCATGGCCGCAAGGGAAGTCATGACAACAATTAGAAGCTTACGCACAAACATACCTATAGCCCACTAGACAATATTACTTAACGCATCAAACTGATTTTCGTTGTCACAACTTTGAAGTTTTTTTTACCTAGCCTCCGGAACTTCGCTTGAAACCAGACATTCCCGCCGTAGAAGGCTTGCCCCGGATTGGGCGAGTGCCTGGAGGTTGCGCAACCAACCTTATGCAAACCAAGGCCCTTGGGCGCCAGCCCCTCCGGTTCCCGGCAAGGTAATTTCCTTTGGGCCAGGTGGCTCAGATTAGTGGAGCAGACTTGCTTCGAAAGCAGCTTCGGCATGGTCCGCAAACCTGTACTGAGCAAACAAGCGCTGCAACTCAGCCGAT
>CAYWNX010000346.1:0-1818 GCA_964459735.1 uncultured Dechloromonas sp.
GGTGTTGATCACTTTCAGCGCCGGGGTGGCGCAACTGGCTGCGGATGAAACCGGGGCCGATGCCATCAAGCGGGCCGATCAGGCCATGTATCTGGCCAAACGCGCCGGCAAGAACCGCGTCTTGAGCGGCTAGAAAACAGATTTCTTGCCGATGTCGCTGATTTGCAGCTTTCCGCCGGTGGCCGATACCGGGGCGCGGGTGCTCATTCTCGGCAGCATGCCGGGCAAGGCCTCATTACAGGCGGCACGCTATTACGCCCATGAGCGCAATGCCTTCTGGTCGATCATGGGGGAACTGATCGGCGCCGGCCCGCAACAGGATTATCCGCAAAGACTGGCCAAACTGCAGGCTGCCGGCTTTGCCTTGTGGGATGTGATGGCCGCCTGCGAGCGGGCGAGCAGCCTGGATGCCGACATCGTCAGTGCCTCGGTGCGGCCGAATGATTTTTCGGCATTTTTCGCCGTTCACCGCAGCATTGAGCGTGTTTTCTTCAATGGCGCCGCCGCCGAAACGAGTTTTCGCCGGCTGGTGTTGCCACGACTCTTGCCGGGGCTCGCTAGCCAGCCTTTGAGCTTCGTTCGCCTGCCTTCGACCAGTCCGGCCCACGCCGCACGCAGTTTTGCCGAGAAGCTGGCAGCCTGGTCGGCGATTGTTGCAACGCCAAATAAGTAAGCTGCGGCAGCGTATAATCGCTTTCTTCGAATTTTTCGCCTCAAATCAATGGCCCACGACGTTAAATCCCAGCTCACCACGCTGTTGCAACAGGCTCTGGCCAGTGTTGCCCCGACTGCAACCGATACCCCGATCCATCTCGAACGCCCGCGCGATCCGACGCATGGCGATTTCGCGACCAATCTGGCCATGCAACTGGCCAAGGCGCTGAAGAGGAATCCGCGCGAAATCGCCCAGCAACTGGTCGCTGAGCTGCCGCCATCGGTGCTGGTGACCAAGGCCGAAGTGGCGGGTGCCGGTTTCATCAATTTCACGCTCGATGCCCGTGCCAAGATCAACGTTGTGCGCGCCGTGCTGGCTGAAGGCGAGAATTACGGCCGGTCGACGCAGGGGGGCTGGCAAAAGGTGCAGGTCGAGTTCGTTTCGGCCAATCCGACCGGCCCGCTGCACGTCGGCCACGGCCGCGGTGCCGCTTACGGCGCTTCGCTGGCCAGCCTGCTGACCTTTGCCAGCTGGGATGTGACCCGCGAGTACTACGTCAATGATGCCGGCCGGCAGATGGATATTCTCGGTTTGTCGACCTGGCTGCGTTACCTCGAGCAACATGGCATCAACGTGCCTTTTCTGCCCAATGCCTATCAAGGTAGCTACGTGCGCGACATGGCGGGACAGATAACGGTGGCGCATGGCGACAAATACGTTCGCCCGGCGCATGCAGTGCTGGCCGGAACGCCGGGTCTGCCCGATGCTGATCGTGCCGACGACGAGGCCAAGCGCCAGCGTGATCAGCATCTCGATGCGTTGATCGCCAACGCCAAGGAGCTGCTCGGCGCGGACTGGGCTTATGTGCACCAGCATGCCTTGGCGGAGCAGCTGGCGGATTGCCGCGACGATCTCGAACAGTTCGGCGTCCATTTCGATGTCTGGTTCTCCGAGAAGGCGTTGTTCGATACCGGTCTGGTTGCCCGCTGCGTCGATCTGCTGGAAAAGAGTGGCCATCTCTATGTCCAGAACGGCGCCCGCTGGTTCCGCTCGACGACCTTTGGCGACGAGAAGGATCGCGTCGTCCAGCGCGAAAACGGCCTCTACACCTATTTCGCCTCCGACATCGCTTACCACCTGAACAAGTTCGAGCGCGGTTTCGA
>CAYWNX010000346.1:1828-2930 GCA_964459735.1 uncultured Dechloromonas sp.
CCACGGCTATATTTCCCGGGTGAATGGCGCGATCACGGCGCTGGGTCTGGATGCCGGTAAGCTGCAAGTGGCGCTGGTCCAGTTTGCCGTGCTGTACCGCAATGGCCAGAAGGCCTCAATGTCGACCCGTTCCGGTGAATTCGTCACGTTGCGCGAACTGCGCGGTGAGGTCGGCAACGACGCCTGCCGTTTCTTCTATGCCTTGCGCAAGTCTGATCAGCACCTCGATTTCGACCTTGATCTGGCGAAGAGTCAGACCAACGAAAACCCGGTTTATTACATTCAGTATGCTCACGCCCGGATTTGCTCGGTGGTCAGCCAGTGGGCCGGTGACTTGGACGGTCTGGCCGAATCCGATCTGTCGCTGCTGAGCAATCCGCGCGAACTGGCGCTGGCCAACCAGCTGGCCGAATTCCGCGAGGTCATCGAGGGCGCCGCCCGCGAACTGGCGCCGCACTTGATTGCCTTCTACCTGAAGGAGCTGGCCGGTGAATTCCATGGCTGGTACAACGCCGAGCGCATGCTGGTCGACGATGCGGCGCTGAAGGATGCCCGCGTGGCACTGGCCGTGGCGGTACGTCAGGTGATTCGCAACGGACTGGCGATTCTGGGTGTCAGCTGCCCTGAGTCAATGTAAGGAAACGACGCCATGACTCGTGATATGAAACCCCGCCGGAGCCAGCCGGCCAAGAAGAAATCAGGCGGCGGCACCTTGATCGGCATGTTCATCGGCCTTGTGCTCGGTGTTGTTGCCGCGGCCGGCGTGGTCTTGTATCTCAACAAGTCGCCGCTGCCTTTCAACAAGCAGGTACTGGCCGGCAATGGGGCGCAGAGCAATGCTGCGCAACCGGCGCAACCGGCGCAACCGGCGCAGCCGATGGCCTTGCCCGGCAAGCCGGGCGACCCGATTCCGGAAAAACGGTTCCAGTTTTACGACATTTTGCCCGGCAAGGCCGATGCTGTTCCTGAGAAAGCGGCCAAGCCCGAGGTGCAGAAGGAAGAGTCGAAAAAGGACGAGCTGAAAAAAGAAGAAAAGAAGGACGAGCCGAAGAAGGAGGAGGTCAAGGAAAGCAAGACGCCGCTCTTCCTCCAGGCGGGTTCT
>CAYWNX010000347.1:0-2909 GCA_964459735.1 uncultured Dechloromonas sp.
TGAAAGATTTCTCCGCCATTCCCGCCGTTCCCGCCGTGGCGGGTTTACGAATGCAAAGTTTTGAATTAAGAATGCAGAATGAAAATAAAGTTGGAGTCGGGGGTTTGGAAGGAAGGCATGGCGCCGCAGCGAAAGCGGGGTGCGATGCTGGGTGCGATTGCGTCGCCAGAATCGCGCCAGATAGCCGTGGATAGCACCCGATAGCACCAAAAAATACTATTTGAACTTCACCTTTTGACCACCAGAACCGAAAAAGATTGAATACGAATTCCCATCGCTCCCCGGGGTTTGGCGAGGCTCTGCGCAGTCTCCGAATCATCCCGCGGTCTCTTTTCCATTGGGGCTCGCGGAAGATCCACGGACTGGTCAGTTGCGCTGGTTGTCGTTTGTGCCGCCACTTCTCGCCGCTTGACGTTTTTGAGGTTTGGACTTCAAATGGCCGCGTGATCTCAATTCACCGTTCTGCCCGGCGGGTTGTTCCCACGCGCATTTTTCTGCAATTAAACCTGCTGTTTGCCCTCGCCGTCCTGTTTGCCGGCTGTAAAACGGCGCCTCGAACCGGCGATATCGCGCCTCGAACGGGCGATGAAATTGTGGTCGCGGGCCACTTCGTCCACACCGGCACGCGCGTGGTATTGTGGATGGACCCCGGCGGTTACGATGCTTATCGCGTCGAGCGACGGTTCAGTCCTTTGGATAAATCCGATTGGAAGGAGTCCCAGGAGGAAGATTCTGCGCTGGACCGCCCGAACCGCTATAATATGCGGAGCAGCACGAATTTTACCGCGGCGCAACTGGAACAGATTCGCGGTGGCGGCTGGGATCTACCGCTGCTTCAGAGCATCGTGGATCAGTTCGTGTTGCATTTCGACGTGACCGGCACCAGCCGTGAATGCTTCAAGATTCTCCACGACAAGCGTGATTTAAGTGTTCACTTCATGCTCGATCTGGACGGCACCATCTACCAGACGCTGGATCTCAAGGAACGGGCGTGGCATGCGACGAGTTCCAACGGACGCTCGGTGGGCATCGAGATCGCGAACATGGGTGCCTATCCGGTCGGACGCGAGAACCCGCTGGGTGAATGGTACAAAAAGGAAGCCAACGGCCAGACGCTGCTCACCATTCCTCCGAAGTACGGCGACGGCGGGATTTACACCAAGGGGTTCGTTGGCCACCCGGCCCGGCCGAACCCAATCATCGGCACAATCCAGCACAAGGAGTTGATTCAATATGACTACACGCCGCAGCAATATCAGGCGTTAACCAGGCTCACGGCCACGCTCTGCAAAGTGCTGCCGAAAATAAAATGCGACTATCCGAAGGACGCGAACGGAAAGCTCATCACCGATAAATTGCCCGATTCCGAACTCGAAGTTTATGAGGGGGTTCTCGGCCATTATCACATTCAAACCAACAAAGTGGACCCCGGTCCGGCCCTGCAGTGGGATTACGTGATCAGCAACGCGCGCAAACTCCTCCACCACGGCGTGCCGATGGATGGCTTTTCGCCTATGGCCAACCAGACGAGCCTTGGGCATATGCGGCCCAGTGTCGAAAACTGAGTTCGAAGCCGGGCGTCGCTGACTACGCTGCGCTTCGTATTATTTGCCGGCCACGAATCCGCGCGGCACAATTTCGTGAACCGCAGTTACGATTGATTCCTCCGTGCCTTCTGCGAGCCGGGTCGGGCGGTCGTAAAAAATCATCGCATCACCACCTTCGTATCCACCTTCGCGCCAGATGCGTTTGGAGGGAATGTAACAGGGCACGTCGTTGGCATAGGCGGTGACCCAGACTCGTGTCGCGTCATACTCTTTTTTCAGCCTCAAGGAGTAATCCACCACCACTTCGCCGGAGAGGAACACTATCGCCAGCTCGTCGCCGAAATTCCATTCCTGGACGAGGTAAGGGAGTTCGGTGGGAATCTTTTCGCCACGATCCAATCGCGCCAGGTTTTTCTTCGCATGGTACGCGATCCAATGATTCGAGGATTGCGAACGATTGATCCACTGGTCCCGCGTGAGCGCTGTGTCGAAGGGCAACATCAGCGGCTTCATCCGGCACTCAAGTTTGCCGTGCAACTGAGTAAGCGGTTGCTGCAAGAGGTCGTTGACGGCCGTGCTGATGGCATTCCCGTTTTGCCTGGCGAAATCCAGGCCCGTGCGGGGATTCGGATCGGCGTCGCCTCCGCAACCGATGGTGATAAGCGCCACCGCGCCGTGATGGTCCCGTTCAAGATATTCCTGCGCATATCCCGCCCAGTCGCCGCAGATGTGGTTCGGCTTATCCGAGAGGGTGGTGCAGTGGCAGGCGTAATTGGCGACGAGGGCGCGGAGGTTTCCCGTTTTGTCGCGGGCCACCAGCACGGGCAAATCCTGGTCCACGGGCCCGCCCCGGGTGCGGCGGTTGGCGGCGAATCCGGCCCGGGTGCGTCCCCACGCCAGCGTCGCCGGCTGCCGGTTGCTCAAGGCGGCCATTGTCACCCGCTCGAGATTTGCGATCAATTCGCGCGTATAGCGGTCGATTGTTTTCTGTTGGTCAGCCGGGATGTCCGCGCCAAACAGGTTGACACAGGCATCCTTCAACATCGGCGCCGTGTGGACGTGAGTGGAGCAGAGCGTGATGCGTTCGTTGCGCACACCGGCCTCTTTTGCCAGATACGCCGCCAGTTCATCGCGGACGTTTGCCGGCACCGCCACGTTTTCGACGGTCACGAGGACCGCTGCGGTCTTTTTGCTTTTTCCAATGGCGAGCGCCGAAGCAAAGATATGCTGGTCAACTCCCTCGGATTCCCTGGTGCGCCCGCCGTAGCCACTCAGCCGTATGGGGTAGTCCGGCGTGATGTCAACTCGCGCTGCGCCCACCTCGTAGTAGGTGTCTTTGGCGTTCACCCAGGGCAGGGCGCT
>CAYWNX010000348.1:0-2877 GCA_964459735.1 uncultured Dechloromonas sp.
CATCCGGGGTGCGGCAGAAACGGCACATCAGCTGGAAAACATTGCCAACACTCTGAAACGGCAGATGAGCAAGTTCAGGATTTAACTCAAAGGCCGGCCGGGCTAGATCGCTCCGCCGGCCCTCAGTTCGGCAATACTGCCCGGGGAGTAACCGAGGGTTTTTAGCACCTCCTCGGTATGCGCTCCCAGTTCGGGGCCAACCCACTCGGTGCTACCCGGCGTTTCAGAAAGCTTTGGCACGATGCCGGGGATTTTGAATGCTTTGCCATCGGGCAGCTTTGCCGACTCGATCATTTGCCGGGCAATGAATTGCGGGTCGGAAAACATGTCGACCGCAGCATAGACGCGTGAAGACGGCACTTCGGCAGCTTCCAGAACCGCCAGCACCTCTGCTTCCTCACGTTCAACGCACCAGGCGTCAATCAGCGCGTAGATTTCTTCACGTCGCGCATCGCGGCCCGCGTTGTCGGCCAGCCCCGGATCATCGGCCAGATCGGCCCGCCCGATGGCGTGCATCAGGCGCTTGAAGATGGCGTCACCATTGGCGCCAATCGTCACATGCTTGCCGTCGCGTGTCGTATGGGTATTCGAGGGCGTGATGCCGGGCATGATATTGCCGGTGCGCTCACGGACAAAGCCAAAGACATCGAACTCCGGAACCATCGACTCCATCATCGCGAAAACACCTTCGTAGAGTGCGACATCGACCACCTGCCCCGCCCCGCCATTGACTTCTTTATGACGCAGCGCCATCAAGGCGCCCACGGCACCCCACAAGGCGGCAATCGAATCGCCAATCGAAATCCCGGTGCGTACCGGCGGACGGTCGGGAAAACCGGTGATGTAGCGCAAACCGCCCATCGATTCGCCCACCGCGCCAAAACCGGGCTGATCCTTGTACGGCCCGGTCTGCCCGAAGCCCGAGAGGCGCACCATGACCAGACCGGGGTTGTCGGCCTTGAGCGCTTCCCAGCCCAGACCGAGTTTTTCCAGCACGCCGGGGCGAAAGTTCTCAACCAGAATATCGGCCTCGGCAATCAGCTTGCGGACAAACTCGCGGCCGGCCGGATGTTTGAGATTGGCGGTCACCGATTTTTTGTTGCGTGCCTGAACGTACCACCACAGCGAGGTGCCCTCGTAGAGCTTGCGCCATTTACGCAACGGGTCGCCGCCATCAGGCGATTCGACCTTGATCACCTCGGCGCCGAATTCGGCCATGATCCGCGTACAAAACGGGCCGGCAATCAGGGTGCCAAGTTCAACCACTTTCAGGCCGGCCAGCGGCTTTTGCGTCTTGCTCATTTCAAGGTTCCCAGTGTTCGACCGGCAAGTGCTCGCCACAATGCTGCCCCCAAAGACGTTCCACGGTGGCTTTTACCATCAGCGCGGCACCGCTGGTCGCCAGTTGCAGTTGCCCGTTGCCCCCACCCAGCAAGCGCCCTGCGGTGAGCATGCGCTCCAGTTGGCGGGCGATGGCCTCGCCGGTATCGAGCAAGCGGACGCCCGGCGGCAAACGGCAAGCGATTTCCTCAGCGACCCAGGGATAATGCGTGCAACCGAGTGCCACCACATCGACGTCGGCCGCATTGAGCGGCGCGACAAAGCAATCCAGCAAGGTCGCCACTTCAGCGCTTTCCGGGCCATGCGTCTCGATGGCCTCGGCCAGCCCCGGGCAGGCCTGGGCGAGAACCTGAACATGGCTGGCGTGATTGTCCAGCAAGCGCTGGAAACGCGGACTGGACACCGTGCGCGTCGTCGCCATCACCCCAATGCGGCCGGACTGGCTGAGCGCCGCTGCCGGTTTGACCCCCGGTTCCATCGCCACCACCGGCACCTCGACGGCGGCGCGGATTTCCTCCGCCGCCGCCGCCGTCGCCGTATTGCAGGCGATCACCAGGGCCTTGGCGCCTCGCGCCACCAGTGCCCTGGCAATCAGGACACCGCGCTCCTTGAGGAAAACCTCCGGACGGTCACCATAGGGCAAAAAACGGGTATCGGCGAAATAAAAAAAGTCTTCTTTTGGCAGTTGACCGCGCAAGGCACGCAGCACGGTCAAGCCACCGAGCCCGGAGTCGAAGACAGCGATGCCGAGGCGCTTCAAGGCTTCAACCGGTGCGCCAAAATGTATCCAGCACAGTTGGCGGGCGCGGCAATGACGAAACTCACTCCACCGCCCCCGGCTTCGGCGCAGTCGCACTCGGCCGCAGAAAAAGGGCATCACGCAAGTTGAACAGGTAGCTGCCGGTCGCCACCAGGCCGGCAACGATGCCGAGTATTTTCTTCAGTTCCGGCTCCATCAGGGAATCGGGCGCAAAGAAAATCCACCATGCAGCAATCAAGGCGCCGAGCAAGACTCCACGCAGCAAAACCCGCGTCCGCACGGTCTTTCGGCGCTGCAAAAGTTCTTCGGGACTGAGTGGCGTCTGGGGAATATCTGTCGTCATCGCAAGTTTCAAAAACCAAAAATTAGTTAGTCAAATTTTACTTGAAAAGAAGAAGCCCCCTTGCGGGGGCCTCCATTCAAGCAATGGTTGCGGGGCAATTACATGCGGGCGATCATCGCATCGCCAAACTCCGAGCACGACAGCTCGTCAGCACCTTCCATCAGGCGGGCGAAGTCATAGGTCACCTGCTTGTCGCCAATCGCAGCCTCCATCGACTTGATGACCAGATTGGCCGCTTCGACCCAGCCCAGATAGCGCAGCATCATTTCGGCAGACAGGATCAGCGAACCCGGGTTCACCTTGTCCAGACCGGCGTACTTCGGCGCTGTGCCGTGGGTGGCTTCGAAACAGGCGTATTGATCGGAGATGTTGGCCCCCGGCGCGATGCCGATGCCGCCGACCTGTGCGGCGAGTGCGTCGGAGATGTAGTCGC
>CAYWNX010000349.1:0-2851 GCA_964459735.1 uncultured Dechloromonas sp.
GCTCATATCGGCAGTTGGATCGGGCTACACGCTGCAGTTTTTTGAGAGTGTTGCTGAGCGACTGAAACTGGCCAAACTTCTTTGGGATAACGCTCACATAAGGTTGACCTGCCCTGAGGCGTTTAAAGTACATCGTCAAATAATTGAATGGGGCTCTCGTTATAGCAAAGATCGTATTCCCGAGCAGGCTGTCGGAATCGACCCATTGACCAGCAAGCTAATGAAGTGGGTGATGAAGAAGTGGTCCCGTGTTGATTTCTTTAATCGCTATCTTCTGGGTACGGTTCCACCCAGAATTCAACTAGATGCTATTCCGGCCTTGATGTGTTCGGCTCATCTCCTTGTTCGCACCCAGGTTCCACTCATTTCAGTGATTGACCGTGTTCATGCCGGAGTCGCTATTCAGCGCCTGTGGCTGACGGTGACTGCTTTGGGCTTGTATTTGCAGCCAGAAATGACGCCTGTTATATTCCGCTGGTATGCGCGCTCAGGGAGGCAGATATCGTCACTATCTAGTGTTAACCTAGAGGTCAGTCAGCTGGCAGATAGATGGGAGTCTATTGTCCCCGGTGATCAAAGTGAGTTGGTATTCCTTTGTCGTGTAGGTTATTCGAGTGAGCCAAAGTCTCGCTCGATTCGCAAGGATCTAAGCGAACTCATTAAGGGCTTTTAATTTCTCCATGACAATCAAGTCTCAAATCGGCTAAGGTTAGGATCTTGAACGTGCTTAGGAGGCATCGAATGGACGGGATCGCTCCGGGTGGCCACGAATGGGACGTCGTTGTTGTTGGCACCGGAATGGGTGGTGCGACGCTCGGCCATGCATTGTCGCAAGCTGGGTGGCGGGTACTGTTCTGCGAAATGGGCCGTTCTGCTCTCCCGAATGCACCAGCCTTGCGCGTTGTTTATCCTGAGACTCGTTTTTCGGCAACCGAAGTATCTGAAGCTGAGTTGCTGTGCGCGGGTGGTCGGTGTTCGCAGGTGATAGAAGATCTGTCTGGAGATAAACCAAAGCGCTTCGTGCCCTTCATTGGCTCCGGTACCGGTGGCTCGAGTGCGCTTTACGGGATGATCCTTGAGCGCTTCTTTCCGGCCGACTTCGAGCCAGCTCGCCACTACCCATATGCATTTGATTCCGCTTTGCCGCAGCATTGGCCGATCCGTTATGCAGACCTTGCGCCATTCTATGAGGCAGCCGAGCGTCTCTATGGCGTTCGCGGCGAGCGCGACCCTCTGCGCGCGGAGGTGCCATTGTCCGTGCTTGCCTCATCGCCGCCAATGTCGGGCGCTGCCCGCGAACTTGCGGACGAATTCAAGCATCGGGGTATGCACCCATATCAGTTGCCGCAGGCATGTGAATACACACCTGGATGCCGCGGGTGCCAAGGATTTCTCTGTGGAGCTGCCTGCAAGAACGACAGCGCGCGCGTGTGTCTCGAACCTGCGTTGACCAAGTACGGGGCAAGGCTTCTCGACGAATGCGAGGTGGTTAAGGTTGAGGCTAGTCGCGAGCACGTGACTGGTCTCGTCTGCAGACGGGGCGGAGAGGAGTTCCGAGTGAAGGCGCGCGTCTTCGTGCTCGCTGCCGGAGCGCTTGCGACGCCGTCGTTGCTGCTCCGTTCGATCAATGCGGATTGGCCTGACGGCGTTGCGAACCGATCCGGCCAGGTCGGCAGGAACCTGATGCGGCACTATATTGACCTGTATGCAGTCTTCCCTAAACTTCGGCCGGAACGGGGCGGGAACGCGAAGGAGTTCGGGTGTAACGATCTATATATGGCTGGAGATACGAAATTAGGCGCGATTCAATCATTCGGAAAGTTGCCTCCCGGTTCGATGATTGCTGACGAGTTGCAGAGGGATCTACGTGAAAATTTACATTCGGCTATTGCCTCAGCGTTTAGCTTGGTCAAGCCGTTGATGCGGCCGATTTTCGACTGTGTATTTTCGCGTGCGCTGGTGGTCGCAACGATCGTGGAGGATTTACCCTATGCCGACAACCGGGTGCTTCCTCCTGGCAACGAACCACCTGGCGGGATCGCAATCCGCTATCGCGTGCATTCAGCCGAAGCTGATCGCATCAAATTGATGCGATTGCGGATGAAGTCACTACTTCCCCGGTTTCGCTATCTGCTGATAAAGCAGGCAGAAAATAACCAGCGGATTGCTCACGCATGCGGTACTTGCCGCTCGGGTGTTGACCCGGCTACTAGTGTGGTGGATGCCAACAATCGTGCGCATGATCTAGCGAATCTCTATATCGTCGACGCCTCATTTTTCCCCTCCAGCGGCGGAACCAATCCTGCCCTCACCATCGCGGCGAATGCGCTGCGAGTAGCGGATCATCTGCTTGGCAGGCTCATGCCGAGGGTTAAAGTGTGAATCTCGATGATATGCGGGGCGAGTGGGCTCTCGTAACAGGTGCATCGTCGGGAATCGGCTATGCGTATGCCACGGAGTTGGCCAGAAAAGGGCTTAACCTCATTTTGGTCGCGCGGCGAAAAGACCGTCTGACAACCCTTTCCCAACGATTGACTGAGATGTTTGGGACTCAGGCTGTGATCGTAATTGAGGATCTTGGCATTCCCGGGGCTGCCGGTCAAATAGCACATCTGGTTGCGTCTTAGGGGGTACGGATCAGATTGTTAGTGAACAATGCCGCTTTCGGCCGTTGGGGAGGATTCGAAGATACTGAACAAGAGGTCTATCGGAGCATGCTGCAGGCAAATATTGTCGCCTTGGTCGAACTGACCCATGCATTCCTGCCTGATCTCGCTGCACGCACGCCTAGTGCGGTGGTGAAGGTCGCCTCGGCGGCAGCCTACCGGCCGGTGCCATTCTGGGGAGTGTC
>CAYWNX010000350.1:0-2848 GCA_964459735.1 uncultured Dechloromonas sp.
GGCCCCGCGATCTTCGGTGCCATCGTGCCAACCGTCGGGTCGCCGCGATGAAGCTTTACAGCTACTGGCGCTCGTCGGCGTCGTATCGCGTGCGCATCGCCCTGAACATCAAGGGCCTGGCCTACGAAACGCTGGGCGTCGATCTGCGCCCGCCAGCCAGTACGCAGTACAGCCCCGCCTACGCTGCGCTAAATCCGCAGCAGTTGGTGCCGACGCTGATCGACGGCGAGACGGTGATCGGCCAGTCGCTGGCCATCGTCGAATACCTCGACGAACTTTACCCGCAGCCGCCGCTGCTGCCACCCGGCGCCTGCGAGCGGGCGCACGCCCGGCAGATTGCGCAAGCGATCAGTGCCGACCTCCATCCGCTCAACAATCTGCGCGTTATGCGCTATCTGGAAAACGAACTCGGCGCCGATCAGGCGGCCCGCCGGGCGTGGTATCACCACTGGCTGAAACTCGGACTCGACGCCTGCGAACGCCTGGTCGATGAACGCGGGCCGTACAGCCTGGGGGAACGGGTCGGCCTGGCCGACCTGTGCATCGTTCCCCAGCTCTACAACGCCCGGCGTTACGCTTTCGCCCTCGACGCCTATCCGCGGCTGGGCAGAATCGACGCGGCCTGCGCCGAGCTCGAGGCTTTCGCGCGCAGCCGGCCCGAGTTGCAGCCCGACGCGCCGGCAGGCGTCGGTGCAGCATAGACGCGATCCCCCGCGGCCAAGGTGTCAGCCTCGATGTCAGGCAGCGACTGCAGGCTTTCATAGAGCGGGCGGAAGTCCTGCGCCATGGCGTTGAACAGCGCGTCGAAATCCGGCAGCACGAAATAGGTTTTCTGGAAGTCGTCGATCATGTAGCGCGTCCGCATCACCCGCGCCAAGTCGAACCAGACGCGGTGGGGAAGCGGACTCTCCAGCGAATAAAGCGTCTCGGTCTTCGACGAGAGCATGCCGGCGCCGTAAGCCTTGAGACCGCCTGGCGTATCGATCAGGCCGAACTCGACCATGTACCAGTAGAGCCGGGCGAGGCGCGGCAGGGCATCCGCCTGCATGGCTTCGCGCCCCTTGGCGCCGTAGGCCGCCAAGTAATCGGCGAACACCGGATGGAGCAGCAACGGCACATGGCCGAAGAAATCATGGAAGAGGTCGGGCTCGACCAGATAATCCATTTCCTCCGGCAACCGCAACCAGACGCTGACCGGGAAACGCCGCGCGGCGAGATGCGCGAAGAAGGCATCGTCCGGAATGAAGCCCGGCACGGCGACCAGCCGCCAGCCTGTCCGCCCCTCGATGAAGTCGCTGATGCGCGCCAGTTCGGGAATCCCGGCACTGCCGCCCAAGGCGTCGACGCCCTGGATGAATTCGGCGCAGGCATAGGAGCGGACCATCTTGCTCTGGCGCGCCATCAACTTGCCCCATACCGCGTGATCGGTCGCGCTGTAGCCAGCCATATCCTGTTCCACGGTGAAATCGGCCCGCGCCCGGGAATAGTCGCCGCGCAAACCGCTGTTCGACTGTGCACCCAGCATCGCTGCCTCCTTCATCAACAGCCCTTCTCGTTAATTAGAATCGTCGACTTCAGCGATCGTTCCCCGCCGTAGTGAATAGCGCGATTGAAATTCGCGAGCTGCCTGGGGATGAGTTTGCCGTCCGAATTCCGCAGTTTCACCAACTTGCCAAAACTGGCACTGAACTCCTATAGCGTATCGACGGCGCCCTGCTTGTTGGTCACCAGCAAATGGGAAAGCTGCCGTTCAACGCCATTATGCTGACCCATGTTCGGTAACGGACGCATTGAGTACGTATTCAAGCAAGACGGCCAATGACCGATTGGCCGAAGTCCGGCCGGCCATGCGACTTTGGCCAATGCTCACTGTTCGGCCTTATATGGGGTGCTACAGTTGGTGTCATCGAGCCAGCTGATCAGATCGCCGCGAAGCGGGCTCAGGTGTTTTTGGCTGAGCCTCGGCCAATTTGCGCTGCCTTGAACCTGAAGGAGTCATCATCCTGGCAGCGCGTAAAAAGTAAGTCAGATAATCCTTTTTGCAGCGGGTCGTCTAAAACGATGTAGCCAACCCGCGTTAAATGTTCGGCAATTTCGTCAATATTCATTGAGCCGGTAAATCAGCGTTACCGCTTGCCGTATCCCGAATTGCCTCAAGGTCGAAATGACAGGGTGCCAGTAGCTGATTTGCCAGATGTTCTGGGTCATTCGATTTCATGTGTTCGGCAAAGGCGGCCAGCAGTGCATCGTTGGCCGCCGCTAGGGTATCGATCAACGTCTTGGCCGCTGCGCGTGGACTTGGCCCGCCCACGACGTAGGTCGGACTATCCTTGTAGTGCGACAGGAGTTCTGCACGATGTGCCAGATAAAGCGGGCTGCTGCGGGTGAACTCGACCTCGGCCTGCCTGGCCGCAATCTTGGCATCCATTTCGGCGTCACTTTCCCGGTAGTGCGCCTGCTCGGCCTCGCTCCAGTGCGGCTTGTCGCCATGCGTAATGCGCAAGGTGGCGAAAGTACCCTGGAGGACGATCTGCGAATGCGTGCCGGCATCGCGGAAAACATGAACTAGATCCTTGCCGTGACCTTCCTTGCCGACATAGCGAATGCTTGCCGTGATCCGTCGTGGGTTAAAGCGGAACTGGCGGGCGCAGGCGGCGCGCAGCAGATCGAAGAGCTCATTGGTTTTTGCAGCAGTGCTCATGAGGCGATCCTTTCACTCAGGCCTTGTCGCTGCGAGTGCAACGACAGCCAAATGGCTGGCAAGAGCATACGCCACTCAGGTCACATATTGGATTTGGTGTCGCAGGTCGTGCTATACGCCAGGAGTTGCCGCAAGTCAGGGATCAGC
>CAYWNX010000351.1:0-2832 GCA_964459735.1 uncultured Dechloromonas sp.
GGTATTTGAAGCGATCCGTTTAGTGGAGGAGGGGGTATTATGATTCTGCTGATCGATAACTACGATAGTTTTACTTACAACTTGTACCAGCTGCTGGCCCGCGATGGAAGGGATGTCAAGGTGGTGCGCAATGACCAGATCACGCTGGAGGAGATTGAAGCGCTTAAACCTGAGGCGATCGTGATCTCGCCGGGGCCGGGAAGGCCTGAGGAGTCGGGAGTTTGCATTGAGCTGGTCCGTCGGTTTGCGCCGGTGGTGCCGATCCTCGGGGTCTGTTTAGGGCATCAGGCGATCGGAGCTGCTTTTGGCGCTGAGGTGGTCCGCGCTGAAGCAGTCGTCCATGGGAAACGTTCTCTTGTCTTTCATACGCGCCAAGGGTGTTTTGAGCGGGTAAGCCTTCCATTCCAGGCAGGCAGGTACCATTCGCTTGTCATTGAGAAACAGACGCTGCCTTCCGATTTGTCGATCGAGGCGGAAACGGCGGATGGAACGATTATGGCGGTCCGTCATCGGCACTATCCCTGTTTTGGGATCCAGTTCCATCCTGAGTCGATTTTGACGGAACAAGGGGAGATACTGATCGCCAATTTTTTGAAGCAGCGGAGGATCCCATGTTGAAAAGGCTTCTCGACAAGCTCCTTGTTTTCGAGGATTTGACGGATGCAGAGAGCCGGTTTGCGATCGATGCGATCTTATCGGAGGCTAACTCTCATGAAACGGCGGCCTTTTTGGCATTGATGCGCGCCAAAGGGGAGTCGGTCTCCGAGCTGCAAGGGATCGTTGCTGCGATGCGCTCTCAGATGCGTTCTGTCTCTTTTCCGTATCCGGTCCTCGATATTGTAGGAACGGGAGGCGACGGGGCGCACACGGTGAATATTTCGACAGGGGCGGCGATTTTAGCGGCAGCTTGCGGTGTGAAGATCGTCAAGCATGGGAACCGGAGCGTCTCGAGCCGCTGCGGTTCGGCCGATGTGCTGGAAGCGCTCGGCATACGGATCCACCAAGGACCGGATGAGCTTCGCCTTTCGGTCGACAGGGTGGGGATCGGTTTTGCGTTTGCTCCCGATTATCACCCGGCGATGCAAACGATCAAAGAGGTGAGGCGGGGGCTGAAGATCAGAACGGTGTTCAATCTGATCGGCCCGCTGCTCAATCCGGCTTCTCCTAACTATCTGATGGTGGGGGTGGCAGACCCAGCTGTATTGGAAAAGATCGCCGCTGTGCTTGTCGATCAGAAGATCGAGCGGGCGCTTGTTTTTCATGGGGCAGGGGTGGATGAATTGACAACTGCGGGGCCGGCCCGGATCTTAGAGGTAGCGCAAGGCAAGGTGAAGCGTTTTGATTTAGATCCTGAGGAGTTGGGATTTTCCCGCTGTTCGCTCGACGCGCTCAAAGGGGGCGATGCAGAGAAGAATGCTGCACTTCTTCTCGATGTGTTTCAAGGAAAAGAGGGGGCGATTGCCGACACGCTGATCTTGAATGCGGCAGTTGCGGTGTATCTGTATGGGATCGCTTCCGATCTTCGGGAGGCAGTCGCGGTGGTCCGCGCGGCAATTCAACAAAGTGTCCCAATGGGATTAGTTAATCAATGGAGGCAGGGATGAACGATTTGGAGAAAATTTTGGAAAGAAAGCGGAAAGAGGTTGTGCAATTAACGCTTCCCAAACGGCTCGATCAGGTGTTACGGCAAGGACATTTGACGGTGATCGCTGAGATCAAGCGGAGATCTCCCTCAAAAGGGGCGTTGGCGCCGATTGCAGATCCAGTCGCCTTGGCAGGGCGTTATCTCGAGGCGGGGGCGCAGGCGCTCTCCATCCTCACCGATCAAGAGGGGTTTGGAGGGAGTTTGGAGGATGTGCGGAAGGTGGCTGAAGCCTTTCCGTCAGTGCCGATCTTGCGCAAGGATTTTATCATCGATGTCAAACAGATCAAGCAAACGGCTAGGTCTGGAGCGACGGCGGTGCTGCTGATCGCAGTAGTGTTGCAAGAGAGGCTAGGAGAGATGATCGAGGCTGCGGAAAGCTATCGGCTCGATGCCATTGTGGAGGTGCATAGCCGAGATGAACTGCAATTGGCTCTCCGCTCAGGAGCTCAGATCATCGGGGTCAATAACCGGAACCTGAAGAATTTTACCATCGATTTGAGAACGGCAGTCGAGTTGGCGGCGCAGATTCCGGTGGAGTGTTTAAAAATTGCCGAGTCGGGGATCCGATCGAGGGAAGATGGGGTGAGGATGAGAGAAGCGGGATTTGATGCGGTGTTGGTCGGGGAAGCGCTTGTGACGGCCGCAGATCCCCGCGGATGTATTCAGGAGTTGCAACGATGCCTTTAGTTAAAATTTGTGGAGTCACAGATCCTGCCATTGCCACATTTTCCGCTGCGTGCGGAGCTGATTATATCGGGATCGTTTTGTATTCCAGATCGCCGCGGGTAGTCTCTTTAAAGCAGGCAAAGGAGATCGCCGCAGCGACAAAAGCCGGAGGCGCGCTGCCCATCGGCATTTTTGTCGGGGCGAGCGCTGCAGAGATCATCGCTTCAGCTTCTGAGGCGGGAATCGGGCATATTCAGGCTTATGGGCTTGCAGAGGCGCTTCCTTCTGAATTCTGCCGATTCTATCCAGATGGCTGCGGGGGAGTTTTTCGACAAGGATCTGATTTTCTCCTCGTCGACGGGCCGGAGCCCGGCAGCGGTAAAAGGGGTGATTGGGACCTGCTTACCCCTCCCGATGCTCCTTGGTTTTTAGCGGGAGGGATCCACTGCGGCAATGTCGATGAGGCGATGTTGCGTTTCAGTCCGCAAGGGATCGATGTCTCTAGAGGCGTGGAGACGGAT
>CAYWNX010000352.1:0-2831 GCA_964459735.1 uncultured Dechloromonas sp.
TGTGCCGCTCCTCGAACGCTTGCGCTTTCTGTGTATCGTCTCGAGCAACCTCGACGAGTTCTTCGAGGTCCGCATGGCCGGCCTCAAGGAGCAGGTGCAAGCCCATTCACTGGTCATTACCAGCGACGGCAAGACGGCCCAGGAAGCCTTTCGGCTGGTCTCGGCCGAAGCCCACGCCATCGTCACCGAGCAATATCAGCAACTCAACGAGGTAATTCTGCCGGCGCTGGCCGAACAAGGTATCCGCTTTCTCCGCCGCTCGACCTGGAATGAAGCCCAGCGCGAATGGATTCGCAGTTATTTCATCCGCGAAATGGTGCCGGTACTCACCCCCATCGGGCTCGACCCCTCACATCCCTTCCCGCGCGTCCTCAACAAGAGCCTAAATTTCGCCATCGAACTGGAAGGCAAGGATGCCTTCGGCCGTAGTTCCAACGCCGCCATCGTCCAGGCGCCACGCGTCCTGCCCCGCGTTATCCGTTTGCCGGAAGAACTGGCGGGCTGCGCCTACGGTTTCGTTTTCCTCTCCTCTATCCTGCACGAATTTGTCGGCGAGCTATTCACCGGCATGACGGTACTCGGCTGTTACCAGTTCCGCGCCACTCGCAACTCCGACCTGTTTGTCGACGAAGAAGAAGTCACCAACCTGCGCACCAAATTGCAAGGGGAATTGCCCCAGCGCAATTTCGGCAATGCCGTCCGCCTGGAGGTCGCCGACAACTGTTCGCCGGCGATGACCGAATTCCTGCTGGCCCAGTTCGAACTCAAGCCGGCCGATCTCTACCGCGTTCAAGGCCCGGTCAATCTGGTCCGTCTGATGCAGATTCCCGATGCGGTCGACCGGCCGGACATGAAATTTTCATCATTTGTTCCCGGTGTGCCGAAGGCTGTCGGCAAGGGCGCCAACATTTTCGAAAGCATCCGCAAAAACGACATCCTGCTGCATCACCCCTATCAGTCTTTCGCACCGGTTATCGAGTTGCTGAACCAGGCAGTCAAAGACCCGCAAGTCGTTGCCATCAAAATGACCGTTTACCGCACCGGCACCGACTCGGTGCTGATGCAGTCATTGATCCGCGCCGCGCAGAATGGCAAGGAAGTGACGGTTGTCGTTGAACTGATGGCGCGCTTTGATGAAGAGGCCAATATCGGCTGGGCAACCAAGCTCGAAGAAGTCGGCGCGCATGTGGTCTATGGCGTCGTCGGCTACAAATCGCACCTCAAGGCGCTGCTCATTGTTCGCCGCGAAGACGGCGGTCTGAAACGCTACGCCCATCTGGGCACCGGCAATTACCACCCACGCACCGCCCGGCTCTATTCCGACTTCGGCCTGATGACGGCCAACGATGAAATCACCCATGACGTCAGCGAAGTGTTCAAACAACTGACCGGTCTGGGCAAGGCGCGCACCCTGAGGCATCTCTGGCAGGCGCCTTTCACGCTGCATTCCAGCATCGTCGCCGCCATCCAGGCCGAAGCGGAAGCCGCTCGGGCCGGGGCGAAGGGGCGCATTGTCGCCAAGATGAATTCCCTGGTCGAGCCGGAAGTGATCAATGCCCTGTACGAAGCCTCGCAGGCCGGGGTGGTGATCGACCTCATCGTTCGCGGCGTCTGCACGCTGCGCCCCGGCTTGCCGGGGTTGTCGGAAAACATCCGCGTCCGCTCGATTATTGGCCGCTTCCTTGAACACCATCGCGTCATGTACTTCTACGCCGGCGGCAAGGAAAACGTCTATCTCTCCAGCGCCGACTGGATGGAGCGCAATTTCTTCAAGCGCATCGAACTCGCCTTCCCGATCCTTGATCCGAAACTGAAGAAACGCGTGATTACCGAAGGTCTCAAGTTCTATCTGGCCGACAACCAGCAAGGCTGGGAGATGAACAGTGCGGGCGCTTACCAGCGCCGCCGCTCAGCCCGCGCCAAACCTCACAACGCACAGGGTGAATTGATGATGACGCTGGGTGGCGGCTGAACTGCCGCAGCTACGGTCAACCTGAAAAACAGATAAAAAATGCGGCCGAAAAGCCGCATTTTTTGTTTGGAGAGCCTGTTTCAGCCTGCTGCAACAAACCGACACAGTGTTTTTGCCTGCTTAACCCAACTTATTTTTGCCGCTCGCCATCCGGCGTGAAATACAAGGCAACACCCAGCGCAATCAAACCCAAGGGCCACCACTTGCGCAGCAGAGTCACCAGGTCGAATTCGATCAGGTCGAGATTGACCGCCAACGCCAGCGCACCAATGAGAGTGAGTGCAATGGCCGCGAAATTGCCTTTCATATTTCCCCCTCGCCTCAGGCGCGGCGCACGCCGACCACGCCTTCAACCTCATGCACCAACGTCAGCGTGCGTTGCAAGTGTTTCAGATTGGTGATTTCAACGGTAAAACTCATGTGCGCCTTGCCCTGTTTCGACTGGGTATTGACGCCGATGACGTTCAGTTTTTCCCGGGTGAAAATTTCGGAAATATCGCGCAGCAAACCCTGACGGTCATGGGCATCGACCACGATATCGGTCGCAAACACCCCGGTCGTCTGCAGCCCCCAGTCGGTCTCGATCACTCGCTCGGGGTGAAGAGCAATCAGGTGGGCAAAATTTGGGCAATCCATGCGGTGGATCGAAACTCCCTTGCCACGGGTGATGAAGCCCTGGATTTCATCCGGCGGTGCCGGCTTGCAGCAACGGGCAAGCTGGGTCAGCAGGTTGTCGACCCCGACAATCAGGATGCCCTGGTTACCTTCAACCGGTTTGCTCGGCCGGGTCTGGACTTCATCCGGCAACTGCGTTTCAGCGAGCAAGTCACCGCCGCGCGCCACCGCCTGGAACTGCCGC
>CAYWNX010000353.1:0-2817 GCA_964459735.1 uncultured Dechloromonas sp.
CGGATCGAGATCGACGTCTCCGGCGACGGGTTCCTCTACAACATGGTCCGCATCATCGCCGGGACGCTGGTGGAGGCGGGGCGGGGACGGATGACTCCGGAACAGGTGGCGGCCCTCCTTGCGGCACCGGCACGTGAACGCGCCGGTCCCACGCTTCCGCCGGAGGGTCTGTGCCTCTCGTGGATCCACTACGGTCCGGGCTTCGGACCCTTGGCCGGGGTTCATGCGCCGTAGCGCCTCCATCGCCGCGTGCCTGCTCGTTCTCGCCCCCTCGTGGGTGCCGGCGGCCGCTGCGCAGAAGCTCAACCTGGATCCGACGCCGTCCTTCCCCGCGCTGCCGCAGGACAACGCCGCCACCGCGCTCGCCAGCGTCCTGACGCGGGAGATCGAATCGCTCCGCAAGGCGCCGGCGGCGGACCCTGATGCGGCGCTTGCGCGGGATGCCTCCGTCGCGTGGCGCCGCGTGGCCCACGAACTCCTGGTGCGCGGAGACGCCGGAAGCGGCGCATCGCCTGCGGTGATCGTGGGCGGGTTCCGGCTCGCGGAGGCGCGGGCGGAGTTCGACGCCGCCATGGCGGCCCTGCCCAGGGGCACGCCGCAGGCGCTGGAGGCCGCTGCGGCCCTCCGCAACTTCGTGGACCGGGCGCCCGGCGCGGTCCGGGCCGCGAAGCCGACGCAGCTCCTCGTGATCGCGGATGGCGCGGTGGCGGCACTCGCACCGGTGCTGGCCGCGCTGGGCCAGCCGGCGGCCGGGCAGCACTGGGTGGACGCCCTTGTCCCGCAGCCCGCCGGCCCGGCGCCCGCCCCCACCACGGATCCGGCGGCCCCGTCAGGGGCGCCGGCGGCGGCGCCGACGACGGCGCCGACGGCGGCACCCGAGGCGGCACCAGCTGCGGCACCCGCCACGGCACCACCCGGGGAGTCGGCCACACCTGGCCAGGACGCACTCGCCGCCGCCGCCGGGGATCAGCGGCTCGCCGAGCCGGTGCGGGGCGCGTTCGCCCTCGCGGCCCGGCGGCTCCAGAGCGCGGAGACCTTCCCGGACCTGCGCGGCGAGGCCCTCGCGGCCCGCGCGGAACTGGAGGGGCTCCCCGCGGCGTTCGCGGCCATCGCCAGCGCGTCGTGGCTCCCCGGGCGCTTCCGCGATGCCGTGGTCGTGCAGGCCGCCGAGTCCATCCAGGCGTGGATGGAGGCGTCCACGCGGGTGGAGGCCCGCGCCCGGCTGGAGCGCCTCCGCTGCCTCGGCGAGGTGGTCCAGGTGGCTCAGGAACTGGTGACCTCCGGCGGCGCGGATGGCGCGCGCGGGCCCGTCGATCCGCGGCGCGTCACTCGAGCGCTGGAGGCGTTCGAAGCGGCGCCTCCGGATGCGGACGAGGCCCGAGCGTCCCAGGCCCGGCTGCGAATGATGCGGACGCTCCTGGAGACGGTGCAGGAGGTGCGCCGAGCGGAGCGCGGCGACGTACGGAAGGACCTGCGCTCGGCGCAGCGCGAACTCCTCCAGGACGCCCGCCGCACGGAGGATCCCGTGCTGCGGCAGGTGGAGACGCTGGCGGCGCCGGGGGCGTCACCCACGGATCCCGCGGTGGGAAGCCTGCTGGACAGCCAGCGCCGCCGCATCCGCAACCTGGCCCGGCTTGCCCGCCTCAGCCAGGTCCTGGACGACATGCAGTCGCGCCTCGCGGACCGCGCGGGCCCGGTGGCCACCCAGGCGCGCCGTCAACTCTCCTTCCTCTCGAACCCCACCCGCGCGGCGGACGCGGAGGCGGCCCTCGACGCCCTCTGCCACCAGTGGGCGTTCGTGGGGAGATTCCCCGGCGAGAACCTGGTGCGACACCGGAACGAGGCGGCCCTGGCCTGCTGCGCCGGCCACGATCACCAGCTGCTGGCCGCCATGGACGCGAGGCGGGATGCGTGGGCCGATGCCTGGGGCCACGGCAACCCCAACGCGGATGCGGTCCGAAGCGCCATGGATCTGGCCCGCGTGGGACTCCTGATCGAGGAGCACGCCACGCTGGCGGGCAGCGGCCTGGACCCGCGACTCCTGGGGCGCTGGGCGGGCTGGGACGATTTCGGCGGCCTCCCGGGCTCCACGGACGCCATGCACGCGCGGATCGCCCTTGCGGTGGACGCCGTGGTGCGCAACGACGACGCCTCCCTGCGGGAGGCGCTCGATCGCCTGGCCCGGGAGGCGCCGCTCTGGCGGCTGCGGGCCCATCTCCTGACGCGGCTGGGCCCCGCCCTCTCCACGCTCCCCACCGGACTCGCCGGCACCATGGGACGGGCCGCCGCGTCGCCCCCGCCGGGAGCCTTCCTCGCGGACCAGCGCGACGCGCTCGCGCTCCTCGGACGAGCGTCCCGCGAGTACCTCTACGCGCAGCGCCGCTCGGACGACGCCCTCACGGAGGCGCTCGCCGCTGCGATCCGCGCCAAGGCCGGAGAGCTCCTGGCCGCGGAGGGCACCATCACGCCGGAGGCGCGGGCCGTGCGGCTCCAGGCCGGTGCCGTCAACGACTCGCAGCCGGCCCGACGCGGGCGGCAGCCCTGACGGCCATCAGGGCCGCTCGAAGAGCGCGAACGTCCCCACCCGCAGCGGCTCCCGGGCGTGGAACGGCTCGCCGTACTCGGCGCCGATCCGGCTCCCGAAGTAGCGGCCCGCCGCATCCACCCACTCCACCACCGCGGCGTTGCTCCTGTTGCGGACGAACTGGCTCTCATAGGCCAGGATGGCGCGCCGCTTGGCGTCCTGGTAGCCGCTCGCGTCCACGATGAAGCTCGGCTGCGGCACCGTGCGCAGGTGGGTGGCCCAGTAGTGGAAGA
>CAYWNX010000354.1:0-2797 GCA_964459735.1 uncultured Dechloromonas sp.
TCGTTAGCCACTAACGTAGCATGGACGCGGCGAGCGCCGGAAGCGGCCGCGTTCCGCACCCACGGGGCCAATGATCCCGGCCCGGCCTGCATCGGCGGCACGAATCACCTCATCCCCGCGAACGACCGTTTGGAGACCAACCCCATGAAATCGAAGAAGACCTCGTTGTTTTATTCTCTGCTGCCGCTGCTGTTCTGCGCCAGCCTGGCGGCGGCCGAGACTCCTCGCCTGACGCTCTCCCTGGACGGCCAGTGGGAGTTTCAACTGGATCCGGACAACCGGGGCCTGACCGAGCGGTGGTACGCAGCCGGGACGAAACTGGCGGATACGATCCGCGTGCCGGGCGCGTGGGACGCGCAGGGATTCGGACCCGAGACCGAGAAATTGAGGCACAATTTCATCGGCAAGGGCTGGTACCGGCGCACGGTCACCGTGCCACCAGCCTCCGGCGACCAGCGTTTCTTCCTGCGTTTCGGCGGCGTGTACCGTTCGGTGCGGGCCTGGGTGGACGGCCAGGAGGCGGGTCATCATGTCGGTTACGCCTCGGCCTTTGAATTCGACATCACAAAACTGGTGCGGCCCGGCGGGCCGGCCACGATCGCGCTGCTGGTTGATTCCGAGCAGCACCGGGAGATCGATCCCCTGTTCGGGGCCTTCGACATCGGAGACCATATGTTCAGCCTGTGGGGCGGCATCTGGAATCACGTCATGCTGGAGCGGCGCAGCAGCGCCTGGCTGGAGGAACTGTTTGTCCAGACGCAGACCGCGCCCGGTTCGTGCACGGTGACGGCCAGGCTGGGCGGGGCCGGACAAAGCGCAGATCGTGTCCGGCTGGAGGTTTTCGGGCCGGACGGCCGCAAGGCGGTGGAACGCGAGGCCGCCCTCGCCGAGGTGCTGGCCGACGGCCGGGTGCAATTCAGGGCGGACCTGCCCGGCGCCCCGCTGTGGACGCCGGAAACGCCCCGGTTGCACCTCGTCCGGCTGACCCTGCTCAAGCAACAGCAACCGATCGACAGCCAGGAAACGCCATTTGGCGTGCGCAGCATCGAGGTGCGCGGCTCGGACTTCATCGTCAACGGCAGGAAATATTTCCTCAACGGCTATGGCGACGACGGGGTGTACCCGGATACGATCGCCCCGCCCACGGACAAGCAGGTGTACATCGACCGGCTCAAGGTCGCCAAAAGCTACGGGTTCAATTTCGTGCGCCACCACAGCCACTTCCTGCCGCCGGAGTACTACGCGGCCTGCGACGAGGTGGGCATGTTCGTCACCCCGGAACTCCCCATTGCCTATATGCGCTGGTACAACCGCGCCAAGGGCCAGGCGCGCGAGACCTACAAGCAGGAATGGACCAGCGCCATCGTGAGCCATCGCAACCACCCGTCGATCTTCGATTGGTGCATGGGCAACGAACTGTGGGACGGCGTCGACCTGGCGCCGGAACTATACGCCATGGCCAAGAAACTCGACCCCACCAGGATGGTCATCGACACTGACGGGATACTTCCCCCGGGGTTCATCGACGGCACGAAGGATCGGGTGACCTTGGATTATTACACGGTGATGTTCAACATCCTGACCATGCCGCTGGACAACCCGGAGAAGTTCAAGACGGGTGTGCCGCTCAAGCCCATTGTCACGCATGAGGAGGGCAATTTCGTCCATTTCCCGCGCCTGGACTCGATCGAGCGGTACGAGAACGGCCCGTTCAAGCCCTTCTGGCTGACCGTTGCCCGCGACAAGATCGCCCGATACGGCCTGCTGGGTGAAACGGCCAACTGGTCGGCGCAATCGCAGAAACTTTATTACCTGTGCCACAAGTATAACCTCGAGGCGCTGCGAAAGAATCCCCGGCTCTCGGGTTACACCTGGTGGCTGCTGCAGCCCTGGTACTCCGGTTCCAACGGCCTGCTCGATCTTCACCGACAGCCGCTCTCGATCACCCCCGAGCAGACAAGGCAGATCAACGGGCCGGTGGTGCTGCTGGAGGATGGGCTCGAGCTCAACTACCGCGGGGGCACGGGCCTGCGCCTGCAGTTCTCCGTGTCGAATTATTCCGCGGAAGCGTTCAATCCGGCCACGCTCGACTGGCAGGTCAGGCGCGGGACGCAAACCGTGCAGCAAGGCCGGAAGACCGTTGCCGCCGCCCAAGGCGAGATCACCGCTCTCGGCGGAATAGAATTCCGCCTGCCCGATCCGACCGCACCGGAAAAACTGCAGATCGCCGTGCAGCTCCAGGCCAACGGCCGGACCTACACCAACCAGTGGGAAACCTGGCTCTACCCGGCGGACCGGCCAAAGCTCGGGCAGACGCAGCCGCTTTACGCCAGCGACGACCTGCTCGCGCAGCTGGCGGCGTTCAAGCCCAAGCCGATTCCCGCCCGGGGCCGGCTGCCGTCGCCGGCCGTCTACGTGGCGCGCCAACCCTCGGAACGTCTGCTAACGGCGGCCGAAGAGGGCAGTTGCGTGGTGCTGCTTTCCCCTGCGGGCGTTTTCCCCGCCGACGTGACCACGTTCAAATCCGCCTGGTGGCTCGGGGTGTTCCCCGGCGACAGCAATGCCGGCACGATCACCTATGGTTCACCGGTAACCCAGAGCACCGCCCCCGACGGCTGGTGCGACCAGGGGTGGTTCCATCTTTTGCAAGGTGCGCAGACGGTCATCCTCGACGACCTGCCCGCGCAGCCGCAGGTCCTGATCCGGGCGCTCAATACCCACTGCGCGCCCTCTCCATTCTCCCGCGGGCTTGATTACGACTACCTGTGGCGGAACAAATCCCTGCTGTTTGAAACGC
>CAYWNX010000355.1:0-2792 GCA_964459735.1 uncultured Dechloromonas sp.
ACCTCCCGGCCGGAATGAATGAGCACGGAACTGGATTGGGTTCTTACCAGCCGCATCCCTGCTCGAATGTTCATGACCAGTCGGAGGCGGGTGGGAAACGCGCCGAAGCGGGCCTCCGGATCCTCGGCCGCCGCCACTCCCACGCCTACGCCCCCTGCCACTCCCCCGGCCGCCGGCCAGACCGAATTCGAACACCGCGTCCCCGACATCGCTGCCGCCGTCGTTGCTTCCACCACATCATCGTCTTTCTAATCGACCCGGCCCGTCGGTGTGCTCAAACTTGCCGCATTGAATTCGGACGCTGGGGGCCTATACCATGCCTGCCATGCTTGACCGAATCGCCGCCGACCTCGTCCGAGACCTGAAGCCCCTCCGCTTCGCCGCACCTGTTACGCACGTCTATAACCCGCTGGTCTATGCGCGTCGGGCTTACGGGCAATACCTCGATCGCTACGCCGCTCCGCCCCGCGAGATCGTCCTCCTCGGCATGAACCCCGGCCCCTGGGGCATGGCCCAGACCGGCGTCCCGTTCGGCGAGGTCTCCCACGTCCGTGACTGGCTGGGGATCAAGGCACGCATCGACAAACCAGACCCCGAGCACCCCAAGCGGCCCGTGACGGGCTTTGAGTGCCGCCGCGGCGAGGTCAGCGGCCTGCGCCTCTGGGGCTGGGCCCAGTCCCGCTTCAAGACGCCAGACTGCTTCTTTCGCCGCTTCCTGATCCTGAACTACTGCCCCCTCTGCTTCATGGAGGAGTCCGGCAAGAATCGTACCCCCGACAAGCTCCCGCCCGCCGAACGAATCCCCCTCCTGGCCGCCTGCGACCGCGCTCTCCGCCGCTCGGTCGAGCACCTCCAACCCCGCTGGGTCATCGGCATCGGCGCCTTCGCCGCCGCTCGGGCCGCCGCCGCCCTGGCCCCGCCGTCCGCAGGCTCGCCTGTCCGCGACATCCGCCTCGGCCAGATTCTCCACCCCAGCCCCGCCAGCCCCCTCTCCCAAAATTGGGCGGAAAAGGTCGAGAAGCAATTGGCGGAAATGGGGGTCCCCATCGAGTGATTCCGGCCTCCACTCCCTGATTGCTGAAGGCTGAAACCCGGCTCTGCGGAAACGCTCGACATGGCGAGCCGAAACCTGTATGATGGTGGGATCGACTCGCCCGGCGCCCGTTGACGAGGCGGATGGGGCGGCCATCGTTGAATCAATCGGCGGTGGTGCGTTGAATTCCGATTCGGCCGAAAACGATCCGCACTTCCCGATCGGGAAGCGAGAACTCATGTTGCCCCATCAAGGGCATACGAAGGAGCCACTATGTCCGCCGCAAAAACGCTGGCCACTCGGGTTCTGTCCGTCCTGATCCCAACTGTTGTCCTCGCGTTCATGACCAGCCCCGCGGCGGCGCAGTTCACCCGCACCTGGGACGGCGGAGGCGGCGACAACAACTGGAGCACCGCCGCCAACTGGTCCGGCGACACTGTGCCCTCCCAGTTCGATAACGTCATCTTCAACGGCACATCTTCCAAGAACTGTGTGATTACGATCAATCAAGACATGTTCGACCTGACCATCGCCCCCGGCTACACCGGAACCATTTCCCGCTCCGGTGGCAATGTCACCGTCAACGGCGCCCTCCTCATTCAGAGCGGCACCTTCGACATCGACGCTTCCGCCTCCTTCACCATCAAGGGCAACACCACCTTCGAGGGCGGAACCACCATGTGGCGAGCCGGAGACATCACCTTCGAGGGCGACGTCCTCCATTCCGGAGGAAGCGTCGGCTGGGTCGACGGCGGGTACAACCGCTACTTCCACAAGAACTTCACCCGCACCGGCGGCACCATCTCTACCAGCTCTTGGGTCATCTTCAGGTTCCGAATGGCGGGCACCCACACCTTTAATCCGGGCGCCGGGGGAATCACCCTTTACCAGTTGTATGGCGAGAAGCCCTCCGGCTCCGTCATCAACATCGTCGGCGACGTTACCATCAGGGAACGGTTCCAGCCCCAGAGCAGCGGCACCACCAATCTCGCCGCCACTCTCACCATGCTGCCCAACTCCACCTTCAACGTCTCCGGCTCCGCCACGGTCCTGAACATCCAGGCGGGCGCCGTTTTCGACGCCCGGCAGGCCATCACCTACACCAACGGCGGCCAAATCGTCGAATCCGGTGGGGGGAAGATACTGCGAAATGCCTCCGGCTTGGGCTTCACGGATGCCGTCGGAGCCCCGGTGGGGGCCGTGCCCGCCGGAACGCCAGTCTATTTAACCTTGTTTGACGACGACGAAAACATCCGCGGCAACATGCTGGACACCAACCAGATCACCGTCACCAGCCTCAACACCGGCGACGTCGAAACCTTCACTTTGACCGAGACCGGTAACGCCACCGCGCAGTTCAGGAACACCGTCGGCCTCCCAACCGCCGCGGGGGCCGCCGTGCTCGGTGACGGCATCCTGCAACAAAACGGCACGGAAGACCTCGAGGCCACCTATACCGACAACGAAGATACCACCGACGTCTTGACCGCCCGCCTGCAGCGGCCGCCGGTCGTCTGGGACGGCGGAGGCGCCGACAACAACTGGACCACGCCTGACAATTGGAGCACCAACGTCGTACCCTCTTTGTTCGACAACGTGACTTTCAACGGCACTTCCTCCAAGAACTGCGTCATCACCGCCAACCAGGCCATGTTCAATCTGACCATCGCCCCCGGCTACACCGGGACCATTTCCCGCTCCGGCGGCAATGTCACCGTCAACGGCGCCCTCCTCATTCAGAGCGGCACCTTCGACATCG
>CAYWNX010000356.1:0-2755 GCA_964459735.1 uncultured Dechloromonas sp.
ACCTGGGATCGGGTGCATCATCGGGGTTTCGACTTCAAGGAAGCCATGCCCGGACATGTAATTGCGGATCGAGGCAACGATGCGGGTGCGGGCGAGGAAGGTGAAGCGGGTTTCCTCGTTCATGATCAGGTCGACATAACGCTGGCGGTATTTCATTTCCTGATCTGCCAGGCCGTGGAACTTGTCCGGCAGCGGGCGCAGGGATTTGGTTAGCAGGCGGATTTCAGTGGCCTGGACGCTCAGTTCGCCGGTCTTGGTCTTCATCAGGATGCCGGTAACGCCGATGATGTCGCCGAGATCCCAAGTCTTGAAGTCAGTGTAAATGTCTTCACCGACGCGGTCGCGCGTGATGTAGATCTGGATGCGGCCGGAGTGATCCTGAATGGTGGCAAAGGAAGCCTTGCCCATGACGCGCTTCAGCATCATGCGGCCGGCGACCTTGACTTCAACCGGCAGTTCGGCGAGCTCTTCTACCGTTTTTTCGCCATAGCCTTCGAGGATCCTGGCAGCGGTGTTCTCACGCTGGAAGTCGTTCGGGAAGGCTTTGCCGGTCTTGCGCCATTCGGCCAGCTTGGCGCGGCGCTCGGCGATGAGCTGGTTTTCGTCTTGTTGAACCGGGGCTTGCTGTTCGGCGTTGGCCATGTTTGTTCCTTGAAAACGGTAGATTGCCTGCTTACGGCACTTAGCCCGTGATTTTCGCCCATTTCAGCCGCTCGGGAAAGGTTGTCGGCGTTTTTTCGGCGCGGCCAATGGGATAATCAGGCTATGGAAAACACTGATCGGAAGCCTTCTCAAGGTGGCGCGCCAGCCGCGTTCGCCTCATTGCCACCCGATAGCCAACAAGAAAGGAGTCTGTCTATGCACAAATCTGTTCAGCTGGTCGCCTTGCTCTGGGCAGGCCTGAGCGTTGGTTCCGCGCTGGCAACGCCAGTAAAACTGCTTGGTTTCGACGATATGTCATGCACCGCCTGGACAGCTTCGAAAGGTGACACCGAGCAACGGGGTATTTACCTGACCTGGATGCGCGGCGTCCTGACCGGGCACAACTACGCGCAGCCGAGCCAGCAGGTGTCGAGTATTTCCAGCGGCACCATCGAAATGTTCGTCAATACCTACTGTTCCACCAACCCCAAAGGTGAGTTCAGTGAGGCGGTATTTCGCCTGAGCGACCAGTTTTCCGGACGCAATCAGCCGATAAAAAAATAGCCTCGGCTGCGCCGCCTGCGTCGTTTCAAATCCGCTCGGTTCAGTAGTGAATCGCCAGCCAGATCGTGATTTCGCCAGGCGGCGTCCAGTCAACCCGATGCTTGCGGTGGGCCGTGATTTCAAGGTAATCCCCGGTTTTCAGGTTACAGGCTTCGGACTCATCGGCAAAACGTAGCTTCGCTTCCCCCTGAATCAGCAGCACCCACTCAGTGGTCGGCTGGTCGTACCAGAAATCCGGCGGGCTGGCCTGGCCGGTCGAGACGATGCGTTCGATATGCAACCCCGGGCGCTTGAGCAGATCTGAAAATTGCTCGTTTTTTGCAGTTGACCGCGCCTCGAAGGAGGTTTCCATGAGGGGTGGCAATCGGCTAAAAATATTGTCGATCATGGTCATTTCGTCTGATAGAGCGGCATGGCGGTGAGGCGATTCTCGATTTCCTCGGCCAGTCGTTGATAGGCAGGGCTGCCCGGGTTGCCAAACCGGCGGCGAAACTCGCGTTCGTTAAGGTATTCGGGCAGGGCGTTCAGCGGTGGTATCAGGTCGTGCTCTGCCAGGTTTCCTTGGGCGATAAGCGCCTGCAGTCTCATGTCACCGCGGCTCAGTAATTCGCCAAAACGGGTGCCGGCACGGTCGGCGGCGAGGTCGGCAAAGGAGAAGCCGCTGCCGTGCCTTGCATCGGCCAGTTCCTTGTAGAGGCCGATGGCATCGGCAATCGGCTCGCCGGCCCAGGCGCCCAGCGCAGCAGAGATCACGAAATGCTGCGCGCTGTCTTCACGGCCGAGCAGGGTAAGTGTGACCGGGCGAATTTTTGGCCAGTCGGCCGCTTCCGGAATGAATGCGGCAATGTTTTTCTCGGAGAGATAAGCGGCCAGCACGAAGATCGCGGCCCGACGATTTTCCCGCTGGTCGCTGCCATCGACGTCGAGCATGGTGCCGAGGACGACCGGCAGTCCTACCCGGCTGCCCGCTGCCTTGTGGTCCAGCATCGCGGCCAGCATCTCCTGGGCGGAACGCATGCGCGCCAGATCATCCCGACTGACGGCGACCGAGCGAGCCCGCTCCAGCAGGGCTGGCTCCCAGACATAGCTGACAATAATGCGGCGGCGCTCCGGTTCGAATTTGAGGGCCCGAATGGCGTGGCGGGCAAGGTTCCACTCACGCTCGTAACCGGCGAGGCGGATGCCGGTGGCCAGGGCAAATTCGACGAGAGTTGGCGGGATGGGCAGGGCACCGATTTTTGCGGCCGCGATGCGTGGTTCGCCCTCGGCCTGGTGCAGGGTAAAACTCAGGTTCAGAAATCGTTCCGCGGGTAGCAGCGGCGGGCGCAGCGTGACGCGAATCTCGGCGCTTTGCTCAAGCAGTACCAGTGCGCCGCGACCATGCAGAAAGCGGGTGGCGAGGTAATTAACCCCTTCATCGATCAGCGCGGCGGGAATCGCGGCTTGGCGCGCGTCTCCGGAGCGCAGTCGGCGCGGGTCATTGGTCAGCAATAAAAAGCGGGCCTGGGCAACCGACAGCGGCGTGATGGTTGCGCTGCGGCTGACCAGG
>CAYWNX010000357.1:0-2753 GCA_964459735.1 uncultured Dechloromonas sp.
CGGCATCGCCAGCGCCGGCATCGAGTATTACCTGCCGCTGTTCTTCGACGAAATGTCCAGCCTCTTCGACTATTTGCCGAAAGACGCCCTTTTCGTCACCCATGGCGACGCGCCGGCCGCCATCGCCGCCTTCTGGAGGGACACGCGCTCCCGCTACGACATGCTGCACGGCGACAAAGGCCGGCCGCTGCTGACACCGGACGAACTGTTCCTTTCCGACGAAGCTTTCTTCACGGCAGCCAAATCCTACGGTCGACTGTCTTTTTCGGGCAAAAATGAAGCCCGGGTCGCCAGCGCCCTGCCCGGCATCGCCGTCGATCGCCGTGCCGAAGACCCATTGCACGCCCTGAAAACCTACCTCGCCAGCTACCCCGGCCGCGTCATGCTGCTGGCCGAAACGGCGGGCCGGCGCGAAACGCTGACTGCCATGCTCACCGAGCATGGCGTCAAGCCGGAGGCGAGTAATGAATTAAGTGGTTTCCTCGATAGCAAAACAAAATTCGCCCTCGGCATCGGCCCGCTGCACACCGGCTTCGCGCTGGAAAAACTCGCCTTCATCACCGAAGCCGAACTCTTCGCCGGCACGCCGCGCCGCACCCGCCGCGAAGCGCAGAAAAAAGCCACGTTTGACAACTGGCTGAAAGACCTCACCGAACTCAAGGTTGGCGACCCGGTCGTGCACGAAAGCCACGGCATCGGCCGCTACCGCGGACTGGTCCGGATGGACCTCGGCCTCGGCGAGCAGGAATTTCTCGAACTGCATTACGCCAACGAAGCCAAGCTCTTCGTGCCGGTGGCGCAGTTGCACGTCATTTCGCGCTACTCCGGCACCGACCCGGAAAGCGCCCCGCTGCACACACTCGGTTCCGGCCAATGGGAAAAGGCCAAGCGCAAAGCCGCCGAGCAGGCGCACGACACTGCCGCCGAGTTGCTCGCACTCTACGCCGCCCGCGCCGCCCGTCAAGGCCACGCCTTCGACTTCAAGGATATTGATTACGACGCCTTCGCCGACGGTTTTGGCTTTGAGGAAACGGTCGATCAGGCGCTCGCCATCGAAGCCGTGGTCAACGACATGCGTTCCGGCAAACCGATGGATCGCCTGGTTTGCGGCGACGTCGGCTTCGGCAAGACCGAAGTCGCATTGCGCGCCGCCTTCTGCGCCGTCGCCGGCGGCAAGCAGGTCGCCGTGCTCTGCCCGACCACCCTGCTCTGCGAGCAGCATTACCAGACTTTCTGCGACCGCTTTGCAGAATGGCCGGTCAGGATCGCCGAACTCTCGCGCTTCAACACTGCCAAGGAATCGACGCTGGCACTGAAGGAACTGGCCGAAGGCAAGATCGACATCATCATCGGCACCCACAAGCTGATCGGCAAGGACGTCAAATTCGACCGCCTTGGTCTGGTCATCATGGACGAAGAGCACCGTTTTGGCGTGCGCCAGAAGGAAGCGCTGAAAGCCCTGCGCGCCGAGGTCGACGTGCTGACCCTGACCGCAACGCCGATCCCGCGCACGCTGGCGATGAGCATGGAAGGTTTGCGCGATTTCTCGATTATCGCCACCGCACCGCAAAAACGCCTGGCGATCAAGACCTTCGTCAGCAATTTCTCCGACGGCATCATCCGTGAAGCCATGCTGCGCGAACTGAAGCGCGGCGGGCAGGTGTATTTCCTGCACAACGAAGTCGACACCATCGCCAACATGCAGGAAAAGCTGGAAAAACTGGTGCCCGAAGCACGCATCGTCATCGGCCATGGCCAGATGAACGAGCGCGAACTGGAGCGCGTGATGCGCGACTTCACCGGCCAGCGCGCCAATGTGCTGCTGTGCACGACCATCATCGAAACCGGCATCGACAACCCGCACGCCAACACCATCCTGATCAACCGTTCGGAAAAATTCGGCCTCGCCCAGCTCCACCAGTTGCGCGGCCGGGTTGGCCGTTCACACCACCAAGCTTATGCCTACCTGCTGGTCCAGGATGAAAAGGCGATGACCAAGCAGGCCCGGCAGCGTCTCGAAGCGATCCAGGCGATGGAAGAACTCGGCTCCGGCTTTTTCCTCGCCATGCACGATCTGGAAATCCGCGGCGCCGGCGAAGTGCTCGGCGACAACCAGTCGGGCGAAATGCAGGAAGTCGGCTTCAACATGTACACCGACATGCTCAACCGCGCCGTTGCCGCGCTCAAGCAAGGCAAGCATCTCGAAGCCGCTGACCTCACCACGCCGCTCGGCAGCGGCAGCGAAATCAATCTGCGGACACCCGCTCTGCTGCCTGACGGCTATTGCCCCGATGTGCATGAACGCCTGACGCTCTACAAGCGCCTGGCCAACTGCGAAAGCAGCGAGGATATCGATGCCTTGCAGGAAGAATTGATCGACCGGTTCGGTGAACTGCCGATTCAGGGCCAATCCCTGCTCGCCACACATCGCCTGCGCCTGCTGGTAAAACCGTTGTGCATTCAGAAGGTGGATGCCACCAACGACCAGATTACGCTGCAATTCAGCCCGGAATTTGTCAAACAGGCACCTATCGAGCCGATAAAAATCATTAACTTGATTCAAAAAAACCGCAGCTATAAGCTAGCCGGACAGGATAAAATTTCTCTCCTTCGCCACTGCCCGACCTTGATCGACAAGGTTGCCGCAGTAAAAGACATGATTCGCCAGCTGACGACCTGATTATGACAACTCAAAATATTGAAAACATCAACGTAACCGCCTTCGACAACATGCCGACGCCGGAGGAAATTCA
>CAYWNX010000358.1:0-2740 GCA_964459735.1 uncultured Dechloromonas sp.
CTTTCTTTTGGCGAAGCAAAAGAAAGTACGCCCGCCAGCAAGGCGGAAACCCAAGGCTCAACCAAGGAACCCCAAGTTTGAACAAGCCCCAACCTCATACCACCCCCTGCCCCACAGAAGCAGAAACAGCAACCTCGGCCGCCGCCTTAGCAGCCGCCGCCGCTTCCCGCTCCGCCTTGCGCTTGGCCGCTGCCTCGGCCTTCTCCCGCGCCTCGCGCTCCAGGCGCTCCTGACGCTGCAAGGCCAGCTTCTTGGTCGCCTCGCCGCGCAGCTTGGCCCGGTCCTGCGACGCCAACTCGCCCTTGGCATGGACGAAATACTGGACCAATGGAATCTTCGACGGACAGACGTAGGCGCAGCAACCGCAGGCGATGCAGTCTTTCAGGCCAAGGTCGATCGCTTCGCTGTAGGCTTCATTGCGAATCCGCGCACTCATTTCGAGCGGCAGCAGGCCCATCGGGCAGGCCTTGACGCACGAGCCGCAGCGGATGCACGGGTTCGGTTCGGCCTCGGCGACTTCGCCCGCGTCGAGGGCCAGAATACCGCTTGTTCCCTTGACCACCGGCACCCGCCAGTGCGGAATCTGCATGCCCATCATCGGGCCTCCTATGACGCGGCGAGCCAGACCCAGACCGTCCCCCTTGAGGCCGCCGGCAAAGGCCAGGACTTCCTCGGCCAGGGTGCCGATGCGCACTTCGATATTGCCCGGTTGGCTGGCGCAACTGCCATTGACCGTAACCAGCCGCGCGATCAGCGGCTTGCCTTCCCGCACCGCAGCGCGCACGGCGAGCGCCGTACCGACGTTATGGACAATGACGCCGATATCGGCTGGCCGACCGTCGGCCGGCACTTCGATGCCGGTCAGCACCTGGATCAGCTGCTTCTCGGAACCCATCGGGTAACGCGCCGGCACCGGACGAATCTGCACCGCCGCGAAACCGCTCGCCGCTACCTGCATTGCCGCAATCGCTTCCGGCTTGTTGTCTTCGATGCCTACCAGCGCGATGCTCGCCCCGGTGGCGTGCAGCATCAGACGGATACCATCGACGATGCCGGCCGCGGCGTCGCGCATCAGACGGTCATCGCAGGACAGATAGGGCTCGCATTCGCCGCCATTGATGACCAGGATGCTGACCTTGGCGCGCGAGGCGCCGACCAGTTTGACCGCCGACGGAAAGGCGGCGCCGCCCAGACCGACGACGCCGGCGCTCGCCACCCGCTGACCGATTTCGTCGGGGGAAAGCGCAAAGGGATCGGCGCAGCCGGCTAGCTCGCACCATTCATCGGCCCCATCGGCTTCGAGAATGATCGCCGGCAGCGTCAGCCCCGAGGGATGCGGCGCCGTGACTTCGGTCACCGCGACGACGGTGCCGGAAGTCGGCGCATGGATCGGTGCCGAAACCATGCCCTGCGCTTCGGCCAGCACGTCGCCCTTTTTGACCTTCTGGCCGACCAGCACCGTCGGCCGCGCCGGGCCGCCCAGATGTTGCTGCAAAGGCAGGTAAAGCCTGGCCGGTACCGGCATGACGCGCACCGGCGCATCCGCAGCCGGACGCTTGTGGTCATCCGGATGGACCCCCCAGTCGGCGCTGAGGAATTGCTTGAAGAGGTTCATGAATCCCATGATGTACTCACACGGCTAGGGGTTTTGGCATCACCCAGTGTTGCAGGGTGACCGGCACCGGCTTCATCGTCAGCGCCTCGGTCGGGCATTTCTCAACGCAGCTGTTGCAACCGGTGCAGGCTTCGCGCAGCACGTTGTGAATCTGTTTCGCGGCACCGAGAATGGCGTCGGTCGGGCAGACCTTGCTGCAGCGGCAGCAGCCGATACACAGCTCTTCGGCGATCATCGCGATCTTCGGGCCATCGTCGGCGAGGGACGAGAGATCGACCGTGATACCGAGCTTGGCGGCAATTGCCGTCGCCAGCGCCTTGCCGCCCGGCGGGCAGCAGGTCGGTGCGGCGCTGCCATCGGCAATCGCCGTCGCCGCGCCGGAGCAGCCGGGGAAGCCGCACTGCCCGCAGTTGGAGCCGGGCATCATGGCGATCAACTCGTCGACCAGCGGATTGCCCTCGACCTGCAGGAACTTGTTGGCAACGCCGAGGATGATGCCGAGCGCGGCACCGAGAAGCGTCAGACTGAGGATGGCGGCGATCATGGTCATGCCTCCTTAAACGTTGAGACCGGAAAAGCCCATGAAGGCCAGGGCCAGCATGCTGATGGTGATAAAGGCAATCGGCGCCCCGCTGAAGGCGGCCGGCACGCGGGCCAGCGCGATACGTTCGCGCAAGCCAGCGAAGATCAGCAGCACGAGGGTGAAGCCGAGCGCCGAGCCGAAGCCGTAGAGCAGGCTCTTGAACAGGCTGAACTTCTGCTCGACGTTGAGCAGCGCGACGCCGAGCACGGCGCAATTGGTGGTGATCAGCGGCAGGTAGATGCCGAGCGATTGGTAGAGGCCGGGGCTGGCCTTCTTGATGAACATTTCGGTGAATTGCACCACTGCGGCGATGACCAGGATGAAGGTCAGGATGCGCAGGTAACCCAGCCCGAACGGCGCCAGAAGCCAGTTGTCGAGCATCCACGAGGCGCCGGTGGCGAGCGTGATGACGAAGGTCGTCGCCAGGCCCATGCCGAGGGCGCTGTCGACGCTCTTCGAGACGCCCATCACCGGGCAGAGGCCGAGGAACTTGATCAGCACCACGTTGTTGACCAGCGCGGTGGAGAGTAACAGGAGGATTA
>CAYWNX010000359.1:0-2732 GCA_964459735.1 uncultured Dechloromonas sp.
CCAGCCGCCGCCGTGCACGAACACCAGCACCGGCGCGAGCCCGTCGCGCTCGAGCGCGCGGCTGCGCGCAGGGAACACGTCCAGCCGGTTGCGCGGGCCCGGTCCGTACGGCAGGTCGAGGCGCCCGGGAAGCTCGGCGCGGGCACGCTCGCTCGACTCGCGGTTCTCGCGTCCGTATCGCGCCGGATCCGGCACCGCGACCTGCGGGTTGTACTGGGCCGCAAGCTCGGCGCGCGTCATGCCGCGCCAGACCGGGCGCCCGTCGTCCACGCGCGCGTCAGCCGACATGGCGCTTCGCCGGCTGCAGCGACTCGTCCAGCACCGGATAGCCGTTGGCGTCGGTCTCGCGATCGAGGTAGTTGACGACGCGCGCCGCGCTGACGTGGATGCCGAAGAGGCGCATCGGGCGCTCGCCGACGGTGCGGAAGCTGTGCGGCACGTTCGCCGGCAGCACCACGCAATCGCCCGTCGTCATGCTCAGCGGCTCGGCCTCGCCGCCCTGCAGCCAGACCTCGGTCTCGCCCTCTACGACGAAGAGCAGCTCCACGTAGGGGTGCGAATGCATCGGCGCGACATAGCCCGGCTGCGAGACCTGGATGCCGGTGCGCACCGGCGTCTCGCCGTCGCCGACCAGCGGCAGGTAGTGCGCGAGCGGGCCATATTCGACGCGCTTCGCATCGGCGAGGCGCGAGAGCTTCGGGCGTGGGGCGTCGGGCATGGCGGCCTCCGGGCGGGAGCGGCGAATGTTCGCTGTGCGAACAGGTGTGCGATAATCGTCCGCGACCATGACCGCCCTGTCAACCGCTGCCGTGAACGGCCCCGACTTCGTCGAGTCGCTCGCGCGGGGACTGGCGGCGATCGAGGCCTTCGGCGACGGGCGCGGCGCGCTGACGCTGTCGGAGGTCGCGCGCCGCGCGAACATCAGCCGCGCCGCGGCACGGCGCCTGCTGCACACGCTGGTCACGCTCGGCTACGCGGCATTCGACGGCAAGGCGTTCAGCCTGCGGCCCCGCGTGCTGCGCCTGGGCTACGCCTACCTGTCGGCGATGCGCGTCTGGGACGTTGCCGAGCCGCACCTCGACGAGCTCGTGCGCCGCACCGGCGAATCCTGCTCGGCGGCCGTGCTCGACGGCGCGGACATCGTCCACGTGATCCGCAAGCCGTCGGCGCGCCGGCTGATGTCGATCGCGATCCGCGTCGGCGATCGCCTGCCGGCGCACGCGAGCGCGATGGGGCGCGTGATGCTCGCGGCACTGCCGAAGGACGAACTGGCGCGCTACTTCGCCGCGGCCCGCATCGAAGCGCTGACGGCGAAGACGATCACTGCACCGCGCGCGCTGGAAGCGGAACTGCGGCGCGTGCGCGAGCAGGGATGGTCGGAGGTGGACGGCGAACTGGACCTCGGCCTGCGGGCGATCGCGGTTCCCGTGAGCGACCGCGACGCAAGGGTCGTCGGCGCCATCGCCGTCAGCTCGCTCGCGGGCGAAGGGCTGCGGCGCCCCGCGCGCAGCCCGCTGCTCGCCGCGCTGCAGGACTGCGCCGCGCAGATCCGCGAGTCGCTCGCCCGGCTGCCGGCGCTGCCGGCCCGCTAGCCGCTAGCGCGGGATCACCGCCACCGCCTCGATCTCGATGCGGTAGTTCGGCTTCACGAGGCGATTCGTGCCGACCGTCGCGCTCGCCGGCGGCTGGGAGAGGCCGCCGAAGATCTCGTTGCGAACCGCGTTGTACGCGGCGTAGTCGTCCATGTCGGTGAGGAAGGTGGTGATCTTCGACACATGCCGCATCTCGCCGCCGATGCCGGCGAGCAGGTCGCGCATCGTGTCGAAGATGACGCGCGCCTGGCCGCCGGTGTCGGGCGGCCCGTCGGCGCCCGCCGTCAATCCGGAGACGAACACCATCCTCGCCACGCCGAGGTCCACGACATGGACCGGCGAATAGGCACCCAGCGGCTTTACTTTCGGTTGGCTCATCGTCGCGCTCCTTCGCTGGATTATCCGGCATGCCGGTGTCGGTTCCCGCGAACACGCGGGCGGCCTTGATCGGAAAGGGATTTCTGCTTTCGGCGCGCGCGCCCTGTCCGCAGACGCCAACACTTCGCGCCCTCGGCACTGCGTCACGCGCGCAGCCTAACTCCTTGAAGGCAAACGCGAAGCGCGGGCTGGCACGCGCGTTGCGATAAGCAGGGCATCGCAAACCCGCAATCCCAAGGAGCCACACCATGAAGAAGAACAACCAGAAGAAGAAAGCCACCCTCGCCGCCATCCTCGCCGCCTGGGGCCTCGGCGCCGCCACCGGCGCGCAAGCCTGGGTCGTCACGCCGACCGACACGTCGTTCGTGAACCAGGAAGGCCTGACGATCCCGGCCAAGGTGTTCAAGCCCGCGGGCGCGGGGCCGTTCCCCGCGGTCGTGATGCTGCACGGCTGCTCGGGCATGTACTCGAACAGCGATCCCTCGAAGGGCGTCGCCAGCCTCTTTCGCGAGTGGGGTGACCGCCTCGTGATGCAGGGCTACGTCGCCGTGCTCGTCGACAGCTTCACCCCGCGCAACACGCAGAACGAGTGCGGCAACGGCGCGGTCGGCGTGTCCGAAGTCAACGCGCGCCCGTTCGACGCCTACGCGGCCTGGAGCTGGCTGGCCAGCCAGTCGTACGTGAACTCGAGCCGCATCGGCCTGCTCGGCTGGTCGCACGGCGCGAGCTCGACGCTCGCCAGCATGGACGAGTCGCGCAACG
>CAYWNX010000360.1:0-2711 GCA_964459735.1 uncultured Dechloromonas sp.
CCGAGCGACTTGGTGATGCCGTACAGATGAGTCCCCGGATGAGGCGGTGCGTCGGACGAGATGGCGTAATCGAAAACCTCGTAGGAAGGGCCGGAGAATGCCAGATGCGGGCCGGTGTTGATGACCCTCCGAATCCCATGCTTCACCGCGGACGTCATCACGTTCCAGCAGCCCTTCATGTTGACGTCGAAGCACACCTGCGTGCCCTGGCGGACCACCGAGCAGTTGACGATCGCGTCCATGCCCGCGCTGACGTCCATCACCTGGTCGACTGAGGAGACGTCGATCTTCCGGAAGGGAAAGCCCGGATCGGATGGCGGGGCCTGGATATCGGTCATCAACACCTGATGGCGGGGGGCAAGGGCCCTGGCGACGTAAGGCCCCAGGTATCCGGTGGCGCCGAGAATGAGAACTTTCATGGCAGTTTACCCGTTGAAACGCGGCTTGTAGCCCAAACCCGACTTGGCCTTCTCGACGGAGAATCGGGCGCGCGGCGAGTCCGAAGCGATGTGAAATACCGACCAGTTCGCCGAGGAGTAGATCGTATCTTCCATTTTCAAGTTCAGCGCGGCGGTCACCGCCTGCGCGACGTCGCGCTCGTCGACCCAAAGGGGATCAAAGGGCTTGCCCGCGACCTCCGCGGATCGGATCACCTTGCCCAACCTCAACACGACGATGCTGATTTTGCCTTCGCGGGCGAATTCGCGGCAGGTAAACTCGCCGAGGTGTTTGGCCAGGGCCGCGCCTTCGGCCGGAGGACTTGGGCTCCAGCTTTCGCTCACGGTGAAGGACGGATCGTAGGCGGTCATCAGGTCGAGCGTGCTGAGAAAGACCAGACGCCTCACCTTGTGTTCAATGGCGGCGCGCACCAGGTTGTAGGTGCCGCGAGCGGCTCCGTCCATCTGCTGTACCGCGGAGTCTTCAGGCAGGGGTTCAGCCACGTGGATGATGGCATCGACACCCGCGGCCAGCGAACGGGTTGCGGAATCGTCCGCCAGCGCGCATGGGACGAACTCGAAGGCCGCGTTGACGGCCCTCCTCTCGGTCAGCCGCACCGAGTAGCGGGTCTTGAGTTCCTCCGCGATGGCTTGGGCAATACGGGATGCGGCTGACGTGATGAGCAGTCGGGGTTTCGACGATTGGGATCGGGCGACACCGGTCGCGGCGGCGGTGGCGAGAAAACTGCGGCGCTTGATTCGGGGCACGGCCCGATCATCTTATCAAACCGGTCTCCAACGCTACGGAAGTTTGTGATAGGTTCATTGCCTATGCCGCTATATTCAACCATCGGCCGTAGAGCCTTCATTGGATCCACCCTCGCCTCTCTAGCAGCGCGGCAGTTTGCAGTCGGGGCCGAGATCGCCGGGATCCGCGTCACCGAGATCGAGACCCATCGCATTACCACCGAATACGAAGATTGGATCGCCTATCAGTTGAATCACTTCTATGGGCCGTCCCATCGCACCGTCTACGTGGTCCATACCAACAACGGGCTGATCGGACTGGGCGAGGGTGGAACGACGGAGCCGGACGAGATTCTCAAGAAGTACGTCGGCACCAACCCGTTCGACTGGATCGGCGATGAGACGTCGCTGGCGCTGGGTACGGCGATGTACGACCTGATGGGCAAGGCGGCGGGTGTCCCCGTTTATAAGTTGTTCGGGCAGAAATACCGCTCCTGGGTTCCGGTGGGTAGCTGGACCGTTTCCACCCATCCCAAGAGGATGGCGCAGGCGATCCAGGAATATACCAAGCGCGGGTACACGTGGCTGAAGTTCCACCTCTCCCCCTTCGAGAATATCTTCGACCAGATGGACGCCATGGAAGCCGTCGCGCCCGAAGGCTTCCGCATCCATCTGGACTTCACCATGGGCGGCACCGACGACCACATGTTCGACATCCTGGAACGGCTGTCGAAGTACCGCATCATGGGGTGTTTTGAAGATCCGCTGAACGAAAAGGACCTGCCCGGCTACATCGAGTTGCGCAAGCGAACCAAGCTGCCAGTGGTCTACCACCACAGCCCCCTGGGAGCCACGCAGGAAATCGTGATGCGCGCGGCCGACATTTACATGCTGGGGCACGCCAAAATCGGCAGCGCGGTGCGGTCGGCCGGTCTGTTCGCCGCCGCGAACCTCCCGTTCATGGTGCAGAACGTGGGCGGGCACATCACGCGGGCGATGAGCACGCACATGCACGCCGCGTTTCCGACGGCGTCGTTCCACTTCTTCTGCGACGCGGAGACGTGGAAGACGGATGTGGTCAAGGAGCGCCAGGATCCGGTGAACGGACTGCTCCGGGTCTCGGAGGCGCCGGGTCTCGGCGTGACGCTCGACCGGGATGCTCTGAAACGGGCCAAGGAGCTTCGCCTTCCGGAACAGAAGCCGTGGATCGTCCGGTCGCGCTTCAAGAACGGCGCGAAGATGTTCCACATCGCCGACCCGAACAACTCGATCTTCATGGTGAGGCCGGACACGAAACGGCTGATGCCGTTCAGTTTTGCGTCCCCAATTTCGACCGACTACTGGGACGACGACGGCTCGGCCGAGTACCGGCAGATGTTCACCAGGATCGAACGGGAGGGTGCGGTCCTCGAGCGCTGAAATGCACCTCCGGAGCCGCAAGCGTTAGCGAGCGGTGGCGTTGAGGAGCGACCATGGACAGCCACCGCTCCCTCACGGTTGAAGGTCGCGGCTCGGAAGAGACAGTCG
>CAYWNX010000361.1:0-2708 GCA_964459735.1 uncultured Dechloromonas sp.
TGGTCTCGGTGCTTGGTCTCGGCGCTTCACGCCACCAGCTGGCCCGGCTGGGTGTCGAGGAAAACCTGCAGGCGTTCGGCCTGCAGTGCCTGCGCGGCAGCGAGGCGCTTTTCCTTGACATGGCCGTAACCGCGGATTTCATCGGGGACGCTGGCCAGGGCCACCGCCGCGCCATGGTTGGCCGGGTTGAGCCGGGCGACGATGAGATCGAGCAGCTTGATGTAGTCGTCGATCAGCTGTCTTTCCTGCCGGCGTTCCGCTGTTTTCCCGAAAACATCCAGCGCGCCGCCGCGCAGCTTCTTGAAACCGGCCAGTTGCTTGAAGGCCTTGAACACCCAGCCGCCGTAAACCTTCTTCTGCAATTCGCCGGTGGCCGGATCGGTCTTGGCCAGCAATGGCGGCGCCAGGTTGTACTTGACCGAGTAGCCGTGCGGGAACTGGGCATCGAGATCGGCCAGGAAAGCCGGATCGGTATGCAGGCGGGCAACCTCGTACTCATCCTTGTAGGCCATCAGCTTGTAGAGATAGCGGGCGGCGGCTTCCGACAGATCGCTGTGGCGTGACAAACGCTGCTCGGCAGTCACGACGCGCTTGATTACCGTCGCATAACGCCTGGCATAGGCCTCGTCCTGGAAAGCGATCAGCTCGGGGACACGGATCTCGACCAGACGCTTGACCTCGCCCTGAACGCCCAGCGCATCGACAATTTCGCGGGCAACTGCCGAGAGTTGGGGGGCCTTCTGCAACATGATCACCGCCGGGCCAGCCTTCAATTTGGCGATCTCGGCTTCGACAAAGGCGCGATTGACCACCACCATCCGACCCCAGCGGAAAGCCGCCAGGCTCATCTCGACAGCAACGCCGGATTGCTCGATGGCTTTCTCGATCGATTCGGCCTTCAGTGGAATGGTGCCGGCCTGGAAAGCCACACCCACCATGAAGTTGTTGGTCGCCATGGCGTCGCCGAACAAGCCCTCGGCCATCGCCTGCCCATCGAGGAAAACGTTTTCAGCCTGGCGGGTGACGCGGTTAATGCCTGCGGTCAACCCGGAAATTGCCGGAAAATTGACACGATGGTTGGAAACCATCTGGCCGGTCGGTGTCCGGGTGGTTGAAACCACGGCAATGGTGCGTTCAGGATGGCACTTGTCCAGATTCTTCGGGTCGGTCGCATTGAGAATGTCGAAACCCAGATAGAGATCGGCCCGGCCGTCGGAAACCTTGTTCGAACCCTTGAATGGGGCGCGCGTGATCTTGATGTCCGAAATCACCGCGCCGCCCTTCTGGGCCAGGCCGGTCTGGTCGAGGCCGATGACGTGCTTGCCTTCGAGACGCGCCGCGTTGGCGATGGTCGCCACGACGGTCACCGAACCGGTGCCGCCGATACCCATGACGTGAATGCCGAAACCGAAGCTGTCATCGACCTTGTTGATCGGTTCGGGCAGCGTCTGCGCAAGCGCCGGGATACGGCCCTTCTTCTTTTTCTTTGCCCCATCGGCCACCGGTGCCGGGTTCGGCGTGATGGTCAGGAAAGACGGGCAGAAGCCCTTCACACAGCTGAAATCCTTGTTGCAGGAGGATTGGTGAATGCGCGTCTTGCGACCGAATTCGGTCTGCACCGGCTCGACGCTCATGCAGTTGGACTTCTCGCCGCAATCGCCGCAGCCTTCGCAGACGCGCTCGTTGATCACGGTCACTTCCACCGGCTCCTCGGCCTTGCCGCGGCTGCGCGCCCGGCGCAGTTCGGCGGCGCATTCCTGATCGTGCAGCAGCACGGTGGTGCCCGGGGTCGCGGCCAGCGCCCGCTGTGCCTCGTCGAGACGGTCGCGGTGCCAGACCTCGGTGCCGCCGGGCAGGCTGACGCCGGTGAACTTCTCGGGCTCGTCGGTGGTAACGATGATCTTCCTGACACCGTTGGCGAGCAGGTCGTTGATCATATTGACCACCGGCACCTCGCCCTGGATCGCCTGGCCGCCGGTCATCGAGGTGTGGGCGTTACGCAGCAACTTGAAGGTGATATTGACGTCGGTCGAAGCCGCATAGCGGATGGCCAGGCTGCCCGAATGGGCATAGGTGCCATCGCCCATGTTCTGGAAGATATGTTTGGCTTCGGTGAACGGCGCCATGCCGATCCACTGCGTGCCCTCGGCCCCCATGTGGGTGCCCATGACGACATTGCGCCCCATCCACATCGCCATCGTGTGACAGCCGATCCCGGCCGAGACGATGCTGCCGTCGACCGCCTGGGTCGAGCTGTTATGTGGGCAGCCCGAGCAATACCAGGCGGTGCGGTTGGCGGTCGGCAGCTTGTTGCGGGCGTGGATTTCGTCGAGACGCTTCAGCCAGTTTTCGGCCGATTCGACCCGCGTCTTGCGCGACATGCGCTTGAGCAGCGCCCGGACGATGATGTCCGATTCGAATTCGCCGTAATGCGGCAGCAACTCTTTACCCTCATCGTCAAACTTGCCGACGATGCGCGGCGCGTTGGCCGTACCGTAGAGAACTTCCATGGCAAACATTTCAAGGAAGGGACGTTTTTCTTCGATGACGAAGATTTCTTCCAGTCCTTGCGCGAAATCGCGGACGACAGTCGGTTCCATCGGGAACAGCATGCCCATCTTGAGGATGCGGATACCGTATTGACGCAGCGCGGCGTCGTCGAGGCCCATTTCGAGGAAGGCCTGGTTCAGGTCGTTGTAGGTCTTGCC
>CAYWNX010000362.1:0-2679 GCA_964459735.1 uncultured Dechloromonas sp.
TGGCGCCAAGGATCTTTTCCTGGCGCGCACGCTGCTCGATCTGTCGCAGACCGCAACGATCAATGACAGTCTCAAGCTTGGCAAATACCTGCTTGGCGAACTCGGGGCAATTAACACCCTGCACAAGAATAATGTTGAGCAGGCCGGATTCGCCGTGCTAAAAGCGCCCGATATTCCTTCGGCGCTGATCGAAACTGCCTTTATTTCCAATCCGGAAGAAGAGCGTCGGCTAAATGACGATGCTTATCAGGAAAAACTGGCTGAGGCGATCGTGCGCGGTGTGCGCCAATATTTCATCAAACACCCGCCAGGCCCGAAATCCAGGATGGCTGCGTTCAGCTAAATTCCCGGCTAGAACAGCTCGACCTCGCCTTTGGCGATTTCCTTGGCGGCAAGCTGCTGGTTGGCAACCAGTAGTTCGTAACAGTCGACCCGGTTCCGTCCCTGGCGTTTGGCGTAGTAGAGGGCTTCGTCGGCGCGGTCAATGGCATCGGTCGGCGTGTCGTTAGGCAACAGGCAGCTGAAGCCGATGCTAATCGTGACATGGCCGATCCGGCTGAAAACCTGGCTTTCAACGTCGGTACGGAAGCGTTCCAGCGTAGCGAAGGCCGATGCCTGATCGGTTGGCTGCAGCAGTGCGACAAACTCTTCGCCACCGAAGCGGAATAGCTGGTCGTCAAAGCGAAACGAGTGACGCATCACCTGCGCCAGCATGATCAGCACTTCGTCGCCGATCAGGTGGCCAAAGTTGTCATTGATCTGCTTGAAGTGGTCAATGTCGCAAATCGCCAGCCAATGGTTGGTGGTGCCGTTGCCAATGCCGCCGTGCCGGCGCTGGGGCGCACCATTGAGGTCGCTTACCAGTTCGTCGGTGGCAGCCTTGCCCAGCAGCTCAAAGAGGTGCTTGTCGAAGGTCTTGCGGCTGGACAGGCCGGTCAGGGTGTCGGCTTCGCCGTAGTCGAGCAGGGCAATGTGGTTGCCGAAATACTCGACCAAGCCCATCAAGGCAACGCGCTGATCGGCCGAAAACTCATCTGACAGCGAGAGGTCGATCAGATAAATAGGTTCGTCGAGTCGGTTGACCGGGAAAACAATGCGATGCGAGCCGTCTTCCATGAAGTCGAGCACTGCCGACATTTCCTTGCGGCAGCGATTGAGCAGCGGGTCGCGCTCGATCGGTTGGCAATAGCGATGGTCCGGCAGGTAGGCATTACGGAGAAACTGCCCTTGCGGCCCGAACCCGGTGCAGGCAAAGACAACGGTTTTCTTTTTGCCGGCATAGCAACGATAAATATTTATTCGTTGCGGGTGAAAAAGAGCAAGCAGCGCATCGACCATGGCTGAGTTAATCTCGGTGCGGTCACGGCGCGCCGAAATTTTTACGACATGGCTGATCAGATCAAGCATAAAACGTTGTTTGGTGAGAGAGGCAAGCAACGTTTGATTATAGCGAAATCCCTGTTCCAAGAATGGTATTAAGGCGGGTAATGCGCTAATTTGAGATATCCGGCGGGTAGCTTAGGCCGTTATAATTCAACGCTTTTTTCCTAACCTAGCTCATGCGCGTCTTCCGCGGTTATTCGCGTCCTGTTCCCGCTCCGGTAGTTCTCGCCATTGGTAATTTTGATGGCGTGCACCTCGGTCACGCTGCCCTTGTCCGGCAGTTGGCGGAAGCTGCTGGCCGGCTGCAACTGGTGCCGACCGTGCTGACTTTTGAGCCGCATCCAAGGGAATTTTTTGTGCCCGAGTCGGCCCCGGCCCGTCTGAGCACGCTGCGCGAAAAGCTTGAGTTGCTGGCTGACTCCGGTGCCGCCCAAGCCATGATCTGCCCCTTCAATACAGCTTTTGCCGCACTTTCGGCTGATGAATTCATCGAGCACGTCCTGGTGCGTAGTTTGCGGGTCAAGCATTTGATTATTGGTGACGATTTTCGTTTTGGCCGCGGGCGGATGGGTGATTTTGCCCTGCTGCAGGCAGCCGGAGTGCGTTTCGGCTTTACGGTCGAAGCCATGCAGAGTGTTACGGTTGACGGTGAAAGAGTCTCCAGTTCAGCCGTGCGGGTGGCCTTGGCTGCGGGTGACATGGCCCGTGCGGCACGGTTGCTGGGGCGTCCCTACATCATGGATGGGCAGGTGGTGCACGGTGACAAGATGGGCCGTCAGCTGGGTTTTGCCACGGCCAATATTCGCATCAAGCACAATCCCCTGCCGATGTCCGGTGTTTTTGCCGTCGAGGTCAGCGGACTGGAGCAGACGCCGCTGCCCGGTGTGGCCAATCTCGGTATCCGGCCGACGGTGGGCGGTACGCGGCCCCTGCTGGAAGTGCATTTTTTCGATTTCAATCGCGACATTTATGGCGCGCACATTTCCGTTCGCTTCGTTCATAAATTACGTGGCGAACAACGTTTCCCCAATTTGGATGCCCTCAAGGCGCAGATCGCGGCTGATGCCGCTGCGACCCGGGTTTTCTTCAAGCTGTGAGCACGCAAAATGGCTGATTACAAAGACACCCTGAACCTGCCGGATACGGCTTTCCCGATGCGCGGCGATCTGCCCAAGCGCGAACCGCAATGGGTGGCCGAGTGGCAGCAGAAGAAGCTCTATCAGCGCATTCGCGAGATCGGCGCCGGGCGGCCACGCTTCGTGCTGCACGACGGCCCGCCCTACGCCAACGGCGATA
>CAYWNX010000363.1:0-2672 GCA_964459735.1 uncultured Dechloromonas sp.
GGGCGTGGTCAATCGCATGATCCGCTCGCGCCGGACCGAGAAGGCCTGAGCGTTCGCGCTGTGCCCTGCGCCCGTTGCGGTGGTGGGCGGGAACACGCGCCCCCTCACCCCAACCCTCTCCCGCAAGGGGAGAGGGAGAAAAGCCGGAGTTCCAACCTCCCCTCTCCCCTTGCGGGAGAGGGGTGGCGGTGAGGGGTACGAAACCAACAACGCAGCGCGCCCCGCGCTGCTCCTCTCGGCCTAGCTCTGCCACACTCCGTACCCCGCCTCGCGCAACGCGATGGCGAGCTCCACCTCCATCTCCCTCGCCCCCTCGTACGGCATCGGGTTGTAGCACTCGTACAGCTTCGGCAGCAGCCGCTCGCCATAGCGCTGCACGAAGCGGTTGGCCTTCACGCCGGCCTTGTGGCGCTCGAAGCGCACTTCGGGGGTCAGTCCCGTCATGCCGACGTAGACGCAGGGCTTGGTCGCGTCGTAGTCCGGGTTGGCGCGGCGGAACCGCGCCTCCTGCAGCACCTGAGGGCTGAGCTCGATCACGTAGACGTGGTGGCGATAGCGCGCCGTCATCTCCCTCCTCGGGGCGCCAGCAGGCCCTGCGGCCGGAAGATCATCAGCACCATCAGCATCAGCCCGAACACCAGCAGCCGCCAGGCCGCGAAGTCGCGGAACACCTCCGGCAGCGCCACGATCACGATCGCACCCAGGATGACGCCGAGCAGGCTGCCGGTGCCGCCGATGATGACCATCGCCAGGACGTTGATCGACTCGGTGAACAGGAAATTCTCCGGGAACACCGAGCGCTGCCACGACGCGAGCAGCGCACCCGCGAATCCCGCGAAGGCCGCCCCGATCGCGAACGCCTGCAGCCTTGCCACCGTGGTGTTGATGCCCATGGCACGCGCCGCCAGCTCGTCCTCGCGGATCGCCTGCCACGCCCAGCCCACGCGCGAGTCGCGCAGCTGGCGCGAGGCCAGCAGCACCAGCACGAGCACCAGGAGAAACAGGTAGTAGAACTGCGCGTTCCCGGCCACCACGTAACCGAGCAGCGCGGGCGGATCGATGTCGATGATGCCGCTGGGGCCGTTGGTGATGTTGACCGGCCGATCGAGGTTGAGCAGCAGCAGGTAGGTGATCTCGCCGAATCCGAGCGTGACGATGGCCAGGTAGTCGCCGCCCAGGCGCAGCGTCGGGGCGCCGATGAGCACGCCCGATGCCGCCGTCCCGGCAACCACCAGCGGCAGCGCGAGCAGGAAGGGCAGGTGCAGTCCGAAGTGGGGCGAGGCCAGGAACGCGTACAGGTAGGAACCGATGCCGAAGAAGGCAACGTAGCCGATGTCGAGCAGCCCCGCGAAACCCACCACGATGTTGAGCCCGAGCGCGAGCGTCGCATACAGGCAGATGCGCGCCAGGACGCCGGTCACGTAATCGCTGGGCGAGAGCAGCGGGGCAACCAGGGCGATCAGCCCCAGCACGAGCGCGATGACCAGTTGCCGGTTCAGCCCGGGCATCGTCACACCTTGTTCGCCTGCGGCACCGCTTCGCCCAGCAGACCTGTCGGCCGGACCACCAGCACGAGGATCAGCACGGCGAACGCCACGACGTCGCGGTAGGCCGGGTTGATGAAGGTCACCGCCAGGCTCTCGATCACGCCGAGCACGATGCCGCCGACCATCGCCCCCTTCAGGTTGCCGATCCCGCCGAGCACCGCGGCGGTGAACGCCTTGAGGCCGGCCGAGTAGCCCATGAAGAAGTCGATCTGGGTGTAGTACAGCCCGACCAGCACGCCGGCGGCCCCGCCCAGGGCCGAGCCGAGCAGGAACGTGAGCGAGATCACCCGGCGCACGTTCACGCCCATCACCGCGGCGGTCTCGCGGTCCTCGGCGACCGCGCGCATGCTGCGTCCCAGCGTGGTGTGCTGCACCAGCGCGTTCAGTGCCCACATCAGCAGCAGCGCGACCGAGACCATGACCAGCACCAGCGCCGAGATCCGCACCGACCCGATCTGCATGGTCCAGCTGCGCGGGAACAGCAGGCTGGTCATGTAGACCTTCATGCGCGCGCCCTCGGTGAGCATGACCGCGTTCTGCAGGAAGATCGACGCGCCGACCGCGCTGATCAGCGGCCCGAGCCGGCTGGCACCGCGGGTATAGAGCGGCCGGTAGGCGAACCGCTCCAGCCCCATGCCGACGAGGCCCGAGACGGTCATGGCCATCAGCAGCAGCATGGGCACCACCCACAGCGGATGCAGTCCGCCGAGCTGGGCGTTGATGAGCCAGGCGAGCAGTCGCCAGCCGACGTAGGCGCCGATCATGAAGATCTCGCCGTGCGCAAAGTTGATCATGAGCAGCACGCCGTAGACCATCGTGTAGCCCAGCGCGATCAACCCGTACACCGCGCCGAGCGCGAGGCCGAACACCAGCTGCTGCGGCAGGATCTGGAGGATGTCCATCACGGCCGGCGACCCTCGCGGTTGTCCCCCGCTCCCCTCGCCGGAGAAGGTCCGGGTGAGGGGTCGGCGCCCTCATCCACCGAGGAAGCGCCCGCGGGTGGGGACCGAAGCTCTCCCTCTCCCCTTGCGGGAGAGGGCCGGCGGGAGGGGTCGACGCCCTCATCCACCGAGGAAGCGCCCGCGGGTGGGGACCGAAGTTCTCCCTCTCCCCTTGCGGGAGAGG
>CAYWNX010000364.1:0-2664 GCA_964459735.1 uncultured Dechloromonas sp.
TGTCGAAGACCTGCATGATTTCATTGAGGTCGGCGAGGCCTTCGACGGCCGTGAAAACGCCGGTCAGTTCACTCTCCGGCACCAGCTTTCCGGTTTCGTAGAGGGCCCAGATTTCCTTGCCGTATTGGGTGGTCAGCAGTTCCGGGGCGAACTGGCCGAAGTAGGTGGCGAGATTGTCGACGTCGCGCTCCAGCATGCGGCTGGCGTTGTTGTTCGCGGCCGCATCGATCGCCTGCGGCAGGTCGATGATGACCGGCCCTTCGCTATCGACCAGCACGTTGTATTCGGAGAGATCGCCGTGCACGATGCCGGCGCAGAGCATGCGGACGACCTGGCGGATCAGGATGGCGTGGTATTGCCGGGCGATTTCTTCACTTAATACAACATCGTTCAGGCGCGGTGCCGGTTCGCCGTTTTCATCGGCGACCAGTTCCATCAGCAGCACGCCTTCATGGAAGTTGTAGGGCACCGGCACGCGGACGCCAGCGGCGGCGAGGCGATAGAGCGCGTCGACCTCGGCGTGCTGCCAGGCGGCTTCCTGTTCCTGCCGGCCGTAACGCGAGCCTTTTTGCATGGCGCGGGCCTGCCGGCTGTTCTTGGTCTTGCGGCCTTCGGTGTAATCGACAGCCTGACGGAAGCTGCGCTTGTTGGCTTCCTTGTAAACCTTGGCACAGCGCACTTCGTCGCCACACTGGACGACATAGACCATCGCCTCCTTGCCACTCATCAACTGGCGGAGAACGGTATCCACCAGGCCATCGGTGACCAGCGGCTGGATTCGGCTCGGCGTTTTCATGGCTGACCGTGGAGAAAGTGGCTGGCGATGAAGTGTTCTGATGACATGAGATTTTCCTGCTGCGGGCTGCGGGTGAAAAAATGGCGACCGAACATCGGTCAAGCGGTGATTATCCCGCAATAGCTTGATGCGGATTTAATCCATTTCGTTGTTGGCAATCGCTGGAATCAGGCGAACAGTCCGCGGGCCGAGGCGTTTCAGCAGATGAAAATTCGCTTAAAAACACGGTTGACCGCAGCAATGCGCTTTGGCCTTGGCCGGAAGGTCCGTGAAAGGCTGATTGTTGATATTCCGGCAGGACAGGACCCATCACCACCCCGGCCCTCCCCTTGAAGGGGAGGGGGTGATGTCCAGGTGATGCCCTGACCCAGCTCTCGGGAAGGCAGCAAAATGGAAGCGGGTTAGAATTCCTGGCTATGCGTCCTGATCCCACCCTGTCGCCGCCACCCACCAGCTTTTCGCCCATCACAACGGCCTTGCCGACTGGCCTTGGAAAAATATCCGGATTTGCGGGTGGCGAAAAATGAGGCAACTGCCTCAAACCCTGCCGCGCTGGTTGCCGGCCCTGCTGTTCATCCTGGCGGCGAGTGCGGCTTTCTGGCGCGTCCCGGCGCCGGCGGCGCCGGCCTTTGTGCCGCCCCCGCTTGCCACGCCATCGACACTGGCCGCCACGTTCGCCATTGAAATGCTGCCCAGGGCGGCCGAATGGGCGCAGGCGGCAAGCCTGATTCAACTCCCGGATGGCCGTCTTGCCGCCGCCTGGCTGGCCGGCAGCGAATCCGGCGCCGAGGATAACGGTATCTGGTTCAGCACGCTGGGCAAGGACGGCTGGCGCAAGCCGCTGCCGATTGCCAACCGAGAAAGCACGGCCGGCGGCACGTTCACCCACATTCGCCGGGTCGGCAATCCGGTGCTCTACGCCGAAGGCAGCTGGCTGCATCTCTGGTACGTCAGCATGGGCCTCGGCGGCGAAGCGAGTAGCGCGCTGAACCACAGTTTCTCCACCGATGGCGGCAAGAGCTGGATGAAGCCGAGCCGCTTGCAGACCTCGCCTTTTGCCAACATCAGCACGCTGGCCAGTGCGCCGCCAATGCCGCTCGCCGATGGCGGACTGGGGCTGCCGATTCATCAGCAGTTCATCGCGACCCAGGGCGAGTGGCTGCGCCTGTCGCCGACCGGAAAAATTCTCGACAAGGTGCGCCTGACGCACGATCTCCCGACCTTGCAACCCGCTATCGTGGCGCTTGACGAGCAGCGTGCCCTCGCCGTGCTGCGCGACGCCGGCCCCGAGCCGGGCAAGGTACAGGCGGCAAGCACGGGCAATGGCGGGCTGCTCTGGCAGGCAAATACTGCGCTCCCCGTGGCCAACCCGAATTCGCCGGTTGCCCTGCTCCGGCTGAGGAGCGGCCGCCTGCTGCTGGCCGGCAACCCGGCAAGCGGCCGCGGAACCTTGGCATTGTGGCTTTCACCCGACGAAGGCAAAACCTGGCGGCCCGGCCGCACGGTGGAAACGGCTGCCGACGGCGGTGCCGACTTCACCCACCCGAGCCTTTTGCTCGGCCGCGATGGCCGGGTACACCTCGCCTATACCTGGCGCAATCAAGGCATCAAACACGCCACCTTCAGCGAAGCCTGGCTGGATGGAGGCCAACCATGAATGCCCTGGCCGCCTACGGTCTACTCGCCCACGGCTTGATTTTCGGGGCGCTCGTCGCGCTGCTGCCGCTTGGCGGCTTGCGCCAGCGCGCCGCCCTGACCGCCACCGCGGTTGCGCTAGTCGCCGGCATTGCGCCGGTCATGCACGGCACCTTCGGCACGCCGTCGCTGACGCTGCTCCAGTTGGCGCTGTTGCATCTGGCCAACCGGGC
>CAYWNX010000365.1:0-2645 GCA_964459735.1 uncultured Dechloromonas sp.
GGCGCAGCGTGTCGCCGAAATTGTGGCCAAGCGGATAGCTGCATAGTTCGTGCGCCGCCGCTAGGCCATCGTCACGAATGACGATTTGCAGGTCCGCCGTGTGGGCAAAGACCTCGATTTTTCCATCAAAATCCAGGTCGACCGCGCCCCGTCCCGCCAGTGGGCCAGCTTCGCGGTGCAGGAAGTCCCCCTGGGGGGCAGCAATCGCCGGGCGGGGGTAAAGCGCGTCGAGTTCGGCTTCCAGCACGACAATATTCTTCCACACGGCACGCCGCAGATGCGGCAGGTAAAGCCCGCCGAACAGGCCGTGCCAGTAGGCATCATTGGCCTGGGCGCGGTAAAGCGCGGTGCGCAGCGTCGGCGGAGGATGGGCGATTTCGGCCAGGCGGGCGGAAAGGCCGAGCATCCGCTTGTGCATCCAGTTGGCTTCCGGGTAGCGTGACAGGAAGTTGCGCCAAATGCCGCCGCGCAGGAATGGCCGGTGCAGATCGCCCCGCCCGGCAGCTTTTTCGCCGGCGAGCAGAGCGGAATAGATGCCGGCCGCCGGCATCGGCAGTGTCCATTCATTCATCTCGCTATACGAGGTAGTGGGCAAATAGACGATGCCGTGGGTGGCCTGCCGGGCATGGAAGTCGGCATAGGTGGCGGTGCGGATTTTCGGGCTGGCCAGCACGCCTTCGATCATTGCCTTTAGCCAGCCGCGGTTGTAGACCCAGTCGTAAGTCTCCGGCCAGATGCCGAATTTTTCGATGTCGTCAAAATAGATGGCGGCGGATTGGCCCTGATCGGCCAGATGTTCGAGATAGCCGATCACGTCGTGCGCTGGCGAGAAGGGCAGGCGGTAGCGCAGCGCTTCGGAAATGGGAAAAAGGTCGAGGCGGGTGCTGTCTTCTTCGGTGCTGAAATAGCCGTCCAGTTCTGCGCTCGATTTGCCGGTGCAGAAGAAATGGTAGTCGTCGACGGTTACATATTTGATGCAGGTTTCGGCCAGTGACGACACCACGCTGGATTCCCAGACGCGCTCGGTGAGCCAGGCGCCGCTTGGCTTTACTCCGGTCCACGCAGCGAGCTTGTCGTTCAGCGTGCGCAGTTGCCCGACACGGTCGCGATGCGGAATGGCGGCGAGCACCGGTTCCGTATCGCCGGAGCTGAACAGTTCCACCTGGCCGCGCTTGACCATTTCGGCCAGCAGATCCATATCGGCCGGATAGCGTTCGCGCAGCCAGTCGAGCAGCCAGCCGGAAAAGTGCGCCGCGAAGCGGAACTCCGGGTAGGCGTGGAGCGTTTCCAGAAAGGGTTTGTAGCAGCGCAGGTGCGCGTCTTCAATGACTTCCGGAAAGTTGCCCACCGGTTGGTGGGCGTGCACACCAAGCAGCAGCGTTACGGCATGGGTCATGTGGATTCTTGTCTAATTGGCGCGGCGCATGGTGCCGCCGCTTTCCGGTTTGCCGCCGCCTTTGCTGATCGGATGATCGAGGCTGGACGGCGGGGGGAGGTTGAGCAGGCGGTAAAGGGCCCGCAGGTTTTCCCGAAACAGGCTGTCGAAGCAGGCAACCGACTGCGGCGAGTTGTAATCGCCCAGCCACCAGAACCAGTCGGAGCTTTCGCAGACAGCCAGACGGCGCAAGACATCACGGCACTCCCCGTCGTTCAGGCTGCCGCTATCCAGCGCCCGGTCGGCGCATTGCTTGACGTCGCACAACATCTCCCAGGCGCGGTTTTTATCCGGGTTGCCGATCCAGGTCGACAGCGTGCCATAGACCCAGCTGCCGGCCGTCAGTTGAGGCAGGCGGGTGCGGCGTTCATGGTGGCTGGCGGCAGCCTCGGAGAGCGTGACGGTACGAATGCCCGGGCTTTTCTCCAGCCCATCGTAAAGATCGCTGAAGAAATACCAGGCGTTGTAGGGGTAGTACTCCCAGGCATTTTCACCGTCGAGAAAGACCGGGATCAGGTTGCGGGGGTCCTGCAGATGAATGGCTTTCACTTCCGTCATGAAATGCTGCGCTGCATCACGCCCATGCCAGTTGGCGTACTCGAAGCCGATCAGGTCCGAAATATGTTCGTTGCGGAAGAATAGCGTGATGTCGCCGGCCGTATCTTCCGGCGCCAGCCAGGGCGCCGTGGTTTTGGCCTCGTTGCCGGCGGAATGTTTGAGTACGCCGTGACTGCTTGCCGTCCATTTAAAGCCGGCCTCGGCGATCTGCTTGAGGAAGGCCGTCGACAGCGCGCCCTCGGCTGGCCACAAGCCGGCTGGCGGCTGGCCGAAACGGCGGGTGTGGCTTGCCTGCGCCATCGCAATGTGTTCGGCGACCCGCGAACGCCCGCCCGGGTAGGCGGGGGCGGCCGGCAGCGGGCAGTCCGGCCAGGCTTCGCGGGCGGAATTGAAATCGATCATCAATGGCGCCAGCGGGTGCGTTGCCGGTGTGCAACTGAGCTCGACCTGACCGCTTTCGGCCAGCGCACGGTAGCGCGGAATCAACCCGGCGACGGCGGCGCTCAGTTCGCCGAGCAGGCTTTGCCGGTCGGCGAGAGAAAAACTGCCGCCCTTGGCCATCAGTTGCGGAATGACTTTACCGCTGCGGCGCAGGCTTTCGCCGCTCCAGGCCAGCAAAGACCAGGTGGCCAGATCAGCGAAAAAAGCCCCG
>CAYWNX010000366.1:0-2639 GCA_964459735.1 uncultured Dechloromonas sp.
TGATCCTCGGGCTCATCGCCTGCAACAACGGGCTCCGCGTGAGCGGTGGTGCGGCGGGCGTCGGCCGGGCCACCACCAGCACCGTGGTGCAGACCGTGGTCTCCGTGGTCATCGCGGACCTCACGTTCACCACGCTCTTCTACGCCATCGGCTGGACCTGACCCGGCGGCCCGGAGCTGGGCTCCGGTGATCTCCGCCAGCGCCTCCGCGGGCGTGCGCCCCCGCTCCACCAGCCACGCCACCGTCTGCGCCTGACCGCTCCTGGCCACGCGCCGCAGGAGGGCGCGGGCATCCGCAGGTACGGGGGCGGGGATCTGTCTCGGCCCCGGCCTCGGCACCGAGGTCGGCGCCGCTCCCGCCGCCGCCCGCACCAGGTGGGAGGCGGCCCGCAGCTGTTCCAGCACGTCCTCGCTTGATCGCACCAGGGAGGCCGCGCCGGCGCGGATCAGGGCATGGCACCCCTGCGAAACGCGGCTCGTCACCTGGCCCGGCAGCGCCATCACCTCCCGCCCCAGGTCCTCCACCGCGGAACGGGCGGTGATCATCGCGCCGGACGCCTCCGCCGCCTCCACCACCAGCACCCCGACCGCCATCCCGGCGATGATCCGGTTGCGGCGCGGGAACGAGCCGGCCCGCGCCGGCATCCGCGGCGGGAATTCGCTCACCAGGGCGCCGCCCGCGGCCACCACCTGCTGGAAGAGCTCCAGGTGCTCCGGTGGATAACAGTGCCCCAGACCGGACCCGGAGACGACGATCGTCCGCCCGCCCACCTGGAGGGCCGCCCGGTGGGCCGCGCCATCGATGCCCCGGGCCCCCCCGCTCACGATCGTCAGCCCCCGCAGCGAGAGCTCCGCCGCCAGCTTCCACGCCTGCCCGGCGCCGTAGATCGTGGCCTTGCGGCTCCCGACGATCGCTACGGCCCACGCATCCCCCGCGACCAGCGTTCCCCGCACGGAGAGGGCGAACGGCGGGTCCGGCGTGCAGGCAAGGAGGGCCGGGTAGTCCGGGTCACCCAGGAGGACCACCCCCGCCCCGCACGCCTCCAGGGCCGCCCGCTCCGCCGCCGGATCCACGCGGGCCAGGGCCCGGAGGATCCCTGCGCCATCCAGCACTCCTCCGCGGGCGCCGGCCATCGCGGCATCCAGAGCCTTCGCAGTGGCCCCCACCACCGCCTCCGGACTCCCCAGCGCGGCCAGCAGCCTGGCGGCGGTGAGAGGTCCCACCCGCTCGGCCATGGCCATGCGCAGCGCGCACTCCGGCACGTCCCCCGGCGCCCTCGGCATGTCCGGACTCTATCGCGTCAGCTCCCGGAAGCCCCGGTTCGCGCCCTTGTTTCTGCGGGGGTCAGCACCAGCCCGACAAAGACCAGGAACGCGCCCGCGCCCAGGGCCCAGAGGCGGCGGGGACCGTCGGTCAACCGCGCAAGCAGCGTGTCCGGGACGGGCTCGGGTTCGAACGGCTCCACCTCCACGCTGGCGTCGATCCACTCCGACACCGGCGCGTTGACGGAGGTGGCCATCAGGATGGGCGCCTCCGCCTTGGGCATCACGTTGAGCTGGCCGGCGGCCAGGCGCCGGACGAGGGAGGGGTCCCCCGCCTCCAGATCCTGCGTGAAGCGGTCGTAGGCCTCCAGCAGCTTGAAGTTGGCCCGCTCCGCATGGCGGAGCTCCTCCAGCTGCTGCTTCAGTTCATGACGGTCCCGCTGGGAGCTGGTGACGGCGCCCGTCCCCACCAGGGCCAGACCCGCCAGCACGAAGAGCCAGCCGGCATCGAACCTGAAGAGTGGGCGCGAACGCTCCATGCGCATCCTCGTTCATCGGCCGCCGGTGCCGCGGCACCGGAGGTTTTCCACCCGCTCGGCCCACCGGGCGCCGGGCGTGGATTCAGGAGCGGGCGTCCGGAGCGCCGTCGATCATGTCCAGCACGCGGCGAAGGTTCGAACGGCTGTCCGGGGCGCCCCAGAGGATGTCGTATTCGACCCGCCAGTTGCAGCGGCGGAACTGGGTGTTCTGCGTGAACCAGGGGGCGTTCGTGAGGACCAGGGTGCACCCGTCGAAGACGCAGCCGATGAAGGCGTTCCCCGCCAGGTGGATGGTCTGGGCCGTGAAGGTCCGGTTCTCGTGCCGGGTGAGGTGCAGCTGCGGACCTCCCGGCGGCGAGGGTGATCCGGAACCGGGGGTGGGTGGGTTCGGGGCGTCGGCCATCGGGCACTCCTCCGCGTTCAGGCGAGCTCCGGGAAGATCTTGCGGACCGTGGCCACCAGGTCCTTCACGTGGGTGATGGACTCGTCCATGAACTTCCGCTCCACGGGATCCATGGCGAACTCCACCACCTTCTCCATGCCGCCCGCGCCCAGGATGCAGGGCACGCCCACGAAGTAGCCCTTCCCCTTCTGGCCGGGGGCCACGCCGAACTGGTCCTCGCAGTAGGCGGCGCAGGGAAGGATCCGCTTCTTGTCCTTGATGATGGCCTCGGCCATCTGCACGCTGCCGCTCGCGGGGGCGTAGTAGGCGCTCGTCCCCATGAGCTGGACGATCTCTCCGCCGCCCACCTTGGCCCGCTGCACGCACTTCTCGATCGTCTCCTTGGAGAGGAGCTGGTCCACCGGAATGCCATGCACGCTGGTGAGCCGAGGGAGC
>CAYWNX010000367.1:0-2583 GCA_964459735.1 uncultured Dechloromonas sp.
TACCCGGCTTGTCATCGCCGGCATGATGACCCAGATGTGCATCGACACAAGCACACGCGCCGCTGCCGACCTGGGCTTCCAGTGCCTTCTGGCGCATGATGCGTGCGCGACGAAGGCACTGGCATTCGGTGGCTCTACCGTATCCGCCGAGAACGTGCAAACCGCATTTCTTGCCGCGCTCAATGGCTTGTTCGCACGGGTGCTGTCCGTGGAAGAAATATGCGCCGACCTATGATCCGGCAGTTCGCGCGGACACCGCGCGACTCCACGCACCCATCCCGTGAATGAAAACTGTGCTCTTTGTATCCCTCGGCCTGCTCGCAGCCGCCGCGATTGCGATCCAGTCCGGAATCCTGCGCGGCAGCGCTCCCGCCGACATCGGTGTGCACAACGCGCGGCTCAAGCCGCCCTCGCCGACCCGCAACAGCGTGTCGAGCCAGGCCGCGCTGTACCCGGAGCATCCGCAGCGGGCCTATGCCGAGATCAAGCCGCTGCCGCTGCAGCACGGCTCTGCAGAAGGCTCGCTGCAGGCGCTCGCAGCCGTGCTGGCGTCGATGCCGGGCGTCAAGGTGGTGGAACGGCGGCCGGACTACCTCCATGCCGAGGCGGAGACACGCTGGATGAAATTCGTCGATGACCTGGAGTTCTGGGCGAATCCGGCGCTCGGCGTGATCGACCTGCGCAGCGCCAGCCGCCTCGGGCGCGAGGATTTCGGGGTGAACCGGGAGAGGATCGAAGCGATCCGGGCGGCCTACCTGGCCCGCCCCTGACCGGCGCCGGCACCCGCCCGCCGCGCCTTGCGCTCAGCGCTGGTAGCGCGGGGCCGCGGCGGTTCCGCCGATCGACAGGCGTGCGCTGAGGCGCGCCGACTTCACCTCGACGGCGGCCCGGCCGCGCGCGCTCTGGTCGGCGGCGATGGAAACCGCGCCGGTGGCGACCAGTTCGCCCGCGGTGAGCCGGATCTCCGAAGCCTCGATGCGTCCGGCGTCGTAGAGCAGATTGGCCTTGAGCGATTCGAAGGCGAACTGCTCGCCCTGGCCCTGGCCCTGCAACAGCCGGTCGAAGTCGACGCCGGCGAGAACCCCGCGCGACATGGTGACCTGCGCCTGGAGCTGTGCCCTGGGCAGCAGTTCCTGGACCTTCGCGGCAACGCCGACGACCTCGCCCTGCGCATCGAACACGCCATCCTTGAACCAGCCCGGCGCAACCCCGGCCGCGCTGGCGCGTGTTGCCGCAATCTTGCCGCCGAGCTTCCAGTTGCCCTGCCAGGTCAGCGTCGCGCTGCCGCCGAATTCCCCGTTGTGCAGCCAGCCCTTGAACCCGCTTATGGCCAGGCGGTCGGGCGACAGCTGCCCGTTGGCGGAGAAGTCGGTCAGCTTGAGCTTGGCTGCAAACGGCAGGTCGAAGCGTTCCGCAGCCAGGTTTACCGTCCAGGCGCCGGTTCCGCGCGTTCCGCCCAGCGTGACCTTGCCCGAATCGGCGTCGTTGGCTTGCGCGGTGAATTCCACCAGTTGTCCCGCCGACACCTTGGCTTCGACCCCCAGCGGCGGCAGCAGATTCGGCTCGGTGGCGAGGACCAGGCCGCTGGCGGTGAACGCGCCCGCCGTGAGCGGCAGCTTGCCGCTGCCCGCACCCAGCAGGTTCATCAGCGCGGGGAGCGGCAACCTGGCTTCGTCGAGGTGCAGTGAGTCGAACTCGGCGGGCATACCCCACAGCACCGAGAACGGCGCGCCGAGGACCACGCGCTTGACCTTCGCGCCCGCATCCCCTTCGCCGAGGACGACGTCTTCCACGATGAGCCTGGCTTTGGGCACCAGTTCGACATGCGCGCGCCCCGCCTTGACGCCGACACCCAGGGCGCTGGCGGCCATGGTCTCGAAGGCCTGGCGCTTGCCGTCCAGGGGCACGAACCTGATCAGGTACAGGGCGGCAATCGGCAGGATGATGGCGAGCACCGCCGCCACCACGCGCGACTGGCGCTTGCGGGTCGCCTGGCGCTCCAGCACCCGCTGCCGGATCCGCTCCCGGTCGCGTTCCTCTTCCTCCAGCCGGGCCTTTTCCTCCGCCTCGCGACGGGCCTTTTCCTCGGCCTTGCGGCGGGCTTTTTCCTCGGCGTCGCGGCGCAGCTTTTCTTCCGCTTCGCGCCGCGCCCGTTCTTCGGCCTCGATGCGCGCCCGTTCCTCGGCCTCGACGCGGGCCTTTTCCTCGGCTTCGCGCCGCGCCTTTTCCTCGGCTTCGCGCCGCAGCTTTTCTTCCGCTTCGCGGCGCGCCCGTTCCTCGGCCTCGATGCGGGCCTTTTCCTCGGCTTCGCGCCGCGCCTGTTCCTCGGCCTCGATGCGGGCCTTTTCCTCGGCCTCGCGCCGCAGTTTTTCTTCCGCTTCGCGCCGCGCCCGTTCCTCGGCCTCGATGCGGGCCTTTTCCTCGGCTTCGCGCCGCAGCTTTTCTTCCGCCTCGCGCCGCAGTTTTTCTTCCGCCTCGCGCCGCGCCCGTTCTTCGGCCTCGATGCGCGCCCGTTCCTCGGCCTCGATGCGGGCCTTTTCCTCGGCTTCGCGCCGCGCCTTTTCCTCGGCTTCGCGCCGCAGC
>CAYWNX010000368.1:0-2540 GCA_964459735.1 uncultured Dechloromonas sp.
CGCTGGCCGGCGAGATGTCCGGCCACACTTTCTTCAAGGAACGCTGGTACGGTTTCGACGACGGCCTGTACACCGGCGCCCGCCTGCTCGAAATCCTGTCGCGGGCCGCCGATGGCAATCCGCTGCTGAAAAATCTGCCGAATTCGCCGTCGACCCCGGAACTCAATATCAAGATGGCTGAAGGCGAACCGTTCACGCTGATCGACAAACTGAAGGCCGAAGGCAAGTTCGCGGGTGCCGAGGAGATCATTACCATCGACGGCGTGCGCGTCGAATACGCCGACGGTTTTGGCCTGGCTCGCCCTTCCAACACCACGCCGGTTGTCGTCCTGCGTTTCGAAGCCGACAATACCGCCGCCCTCGAGCGCATTCAGGCCAATTTCCGGCAAGCCCTGACGGCGGTCTGGCCGGGCATTCAACTACCCTTCTGAGGCAGCGGGTGAGCGAACCAGCTGCTGAGCATTGAAACAGCAGCTTTTCGCTTGCCAACGCCTGCTCCCGCAACGGCACGGGCAACCCGGCGACACACTCTGCGTGAAGGTGAGCAGAGAAAGCGGCAAACAAGCAGGATAAAGCCCGACAGCCTGTTACAAAATGGCGACATTTGGCGCACAGACTGACCCGCCCGTTTCCTGCCAGAATCAAGCCTCAATATTCCCCATGACAGACTGACAGAAATTCAATGACGACCGAAGAGCAGATGAAATTCTCCCAGCGCTACGCCCGTTTCAATACCCAACCGCAGACCTGGCTCGGCAAATTGCTGACGCTGGTGCTGGGCGCCGGCTTTCTCGTCCTTGCCTTCATGTTTTCGCTGGTCGCCCTGGCCGTCGTTGCAGTTGGCGGCGTGATGCTTTGGGGCTGGCTGTGGTGGAAAACCCGGGCGATCCGGAAGCAGATGCGCGAGCAAGGCCAGCAAACTGCAACCGATGGCTACATCATTGAGGGCGAAGTCATCCGCGAGACGGATTCACCGCGGGACTCACCGCCCCAATCCGGGCGACTACTGCGCTGAGCGGTTCGCCAACCAGTCGCGCACGGCAAGGCCGGTACCAAATTCCCAGGCCTGCAGGCTGGCCGGCTCAATCAGCTTGAATTCAGCCAGCTCTTCATTGAGGACAATCCGGCCGCTGGCCAGCACGTGATAGGCGATCAGCAGCTGGTTTTTCGGCGTAAAGTTGTAGAGGCCGATTAACCTGACTGACTGCGCCGCAAGGCCCAGTTCCTCGGTAACTTCGCGGATCACCGCCGCCTCTGGCGTCTCGTCGCGCTCAAGATAACCGGTGATCAGACTGAAATGCTTTTCCGGCCACGCCACATTGCGCGCCAGCACTACTCGGCCCTCGTACTCAACCAGCGCCGCAACGACCGGCACCGGGTTGTCCCACAGCACGAAACCACAGTCTGCCGAGATGCAGGCCGGACGCGCCAGCCCGCCCTCATCGCGCATACCAAGGGCGGTGCCACACTGTGGACAGAAGCGATAGTCGGCCACGCCGATCAGTGCAGTTTCGGGTTCATCGAACCCCGGTTGTAATCCTTGTCGCCAGGCATGATGACGCGGCCAAAGCCGCCGAACAGCCCGCCCTGGGCTTCGATCGGGCGAGTCTTGTTCTCGGGGTAGTCGGCAGCGAGTTTCTGTGCCGCCGCAGCTTTGTCGGCGTCGACGAACTCCCAGCGGCCATTGGGGAAAAGGCGCACCTTTTCCCCGTTGACCGTCATCGCCTCCAGCGGCGTGCGATCCAGCACCACTGGCGCCGGATCAGCCATTGCTGCGGTCGACAGCGAAATAGCCAGAAACATTAGCCAGCGGCTCAAAGTTTGCCTTCAACCCAGGCCGTGACCGAAGCCAGTGCCGCCGCCAGGTTTTCCGGCTGCGTCCCACCGGCCTGCGCCATGTCCGGGCGACCACCACCCTTGCCGCCGACTTGCTGGGCTACCATATTGACCAGATCACCCGCCTTGACCTTGCCGGTCAGATCAGCCGTGACCCCGGCAATCAGCGTCACCTTGCCATCGACCACCGAGGCCAGCACGATGGCGGCCGTCTTCAGCTTGTCTTTCAGCTTGTCCATGGTGTCGCGCAGGGCCGTCAAATCGGCACCTTGCAGATTCGCCGCAAGCACCTTGGCGCCCTTGATCTCGACCGCCTGCGCCAGCATGTCGTCGCCTTGCGCCGAGGCGAGCTTGCCCTTCAGCACCGCCAGTTCGCGTTCCAGTTTGCGCACCTGATCGAGGACGGCAGCAACCCTGGCCGGCACATCCTTCGGCAACACCTTCAGCGTTCCCGCCACGCCGCCAAGCGCCGTTTCCATGCCCTGCATGTAGATCAGCGCATTGTCGCCGGTGACCGCTTCGACGCGACGCACGCCGGCCGCCACGCCACCCTCGGCCGTAATGCTGAACAGGCCGATGTCGCCGGTCCGGCTGACGTGTGTACCACCGCACAGTTCGCGCGAGGAACCGATATCGAGAACGCGCACGCTGTCGCCATATTTTTCGCCAAATAGCATCATGGCGCCCAGTTTCTGCGCTTCGGC
>CAYWNX010000369.1:0-2538 GCA_964459735.1 uncultured Dechloromonas sp.
CAAGTGCCTCGACCATTCTGAAGGCCTGACCCTGAAAACCCGTGAAGGCCAGGATTTCCTGTGTATCAACGGCATCCAGACCATGTCGGCGCAAAGCTACAACCTGCTGCACGAGATTCCGGAAATGCTGAAGATGGGCATCGATATCGTCCGGATCAGCCCGCAGAAGCAGCACATCAACGAAATCATTGCAGCTTTTGATGCGGCACGACGCGGCGAGGCCGTAAAAGCCGACAGTAAAGACTGGAATCCTTGCGGTCTGGTTGATGGCTACTGGTTCGGCGATGCCGGCATCGTTCAGCGCCACACCCAAACCCTTGAACAAATGGGAGCCTGAGCATGAACTCGAGTTTCACCATTCCCAAGTTCCGCCTCCCTGGCTTTGTTGCCAGCGTTTTTCAGAAGCTGCCGCAATGGCCGCATGCGGTGGTTCTGGTCACCGGACTGAACGCTGCGCTGAAAATGAATTTACTGCCCGTCGACGAGTTGACCGCACTGGAAGATAAACTTTTCCGTGTCCGTATCCTCGATACCGGCGGCGAAGCTGTTTACACCTATCATGACGGCCTGTTCCGGCCGGTTTTCCGGCCAGAGCGAGAGCCCGATCTCGCCTTTGCTGCCAATCTCTCGGCCTACCTGCAACTACTCGCCCGCCAAGAAGACCCAGATACGCTGTTTTTTAACCGCGAACTGGAAATCACCGGCAACACTGAACTCGGCCTGATTGTGAAAAACATGCTGGATGCCATCGAGTGGCCCCAGCTGCCACAACTGCCGCTGCTCAGACGCTAATCGGATTCTCCGGTCGGCACGATGCTGACCAGTTCTTCCATCTGCACCGGCGTAGCCAAGCCCTGTAAGTTGCGCACGCTGGTCGGGCCAAGATAAACGGCAAGCCCGGATACCAGATTTCCATCGGCCAATAGCACCTTGCTGCGAAACCCCGGGTACTCGTGACCAACCGCTTCAAGCACCTCGCCGACCGTGTCGCCACTGGCGGTGACTTCATCGTGTCCTTCAACATGAGGCCGGAGTAGTGGCGGAATATGAACTGTGACAACAGGCGATTCTGAAATCATGATGAACTCCCTCAAGATGTAAATCAGACAATCAAGCCAAATTGTAGTTCGAAAAAAAGGGAAGCCGCAGCCTCCCTTTCTCATCACTGGCGCCCAGAGTCGCTCAGTCCTTCTTCTGGGTATCCAGACGGAACTTGACGTAGCTGCCCGGGGCATCTTCGATGACCTTGAGCGCACCATCGGCCGGCTGGCGGGCCTTGACCTTGGCGTTGCCGCCCGGCAGGCTGGTCACCCACTGGTTCCAGTGCGTCCACCAGGAACCGGCATTTTGCGTCGCACCGGCCAGGAACTCTTCCGGACTTTCCGGCAGGTTGCCGTCGGTCGCATCATTGGTCCAGAAGCCATATTTGTTGGCAACCGGCGGATTGACGATACCGGCGATGTGACCGGAGCCGCCAAGGACAAACTTGGTATTGCCGCTCGGCAGGCGGGCACCCATGTAGGTGCTCTTCCAAGGGGCGATGTGGTCTTCGATGGTGGAGATGAAGTAGCACGGAGTCTTGACCTTGCTGATGTCGATCTTGACGCCACCAAGGGTAACGCCACCTGGCTCCTTGAGCAGGTTGCCGAGATACATGTTGCGCAGGTAGAAGCTGTGCATCGCGGCCGGCATGCGCGTGGAGTCGGAGTTCCAGTAGAGCAGGTCAAACGGGAATGGATCCTTGCCCATCAGGTAGTTATTGACTACGAAGGACCAGATCAGGTCATTGGCACGCAGCATGTTGAAGGTGCCGGCCATTTCCGAACCTTCGAGGTAGCCCTTTTCGGCCATCCGCTTTTCGAGGCCTTCAACCGCCCCTTCGTCGAGGAAGATGCCCAGTTCGCCCGGCTCGGAGAAATCGAGCATGGTGGTGAAGAAGGTGGCCGAATTGGCGCGCTTGTCCTTCTTGCTCGCCATGTAGGCCAGCGTGGTCATGGTCAGCGTGCCGCCCAGGCAGTAGCCGGCCAGATTGACGCTGTCTTCCCCGGTGTGGGCACAAACCTGATTGATCGCTTCGAGCGAGCCCTCGAGCAGATAGTTCTCGAAGGATTTGGCCGCCAGTTTCTCGTCCGGGTTGATCCAGGACATGATGAAGGTGGTGTGACCTTGATCGGTCGCCCACTTCACCATCGAGTTCTTTTCGCGCAGGTCAAGAATGTAGTACTTGTTGATCCACGGCGGGACGATCAGGAACGGCTTCTTGTTCTGCTCCGGCGTCGACGGGTTGTACTGGATGAGCTGGAACAGTTCGTTCTGGAAAACCACCTTGCCCGGTGTCGTGGCAACGTTCTTGCCCATTTCGAAAGCATCGGTATCGGTCATCCGGATACGCAACTTGCCATCGCCGGACTCGACGTCGTGCAGCAGGTTGTTCAGGCCCTTGATCAGGTTCTGCCCCTTGCTCTTGACCGTTTCGCGGAAGACTTCCGGATTGGTCATGGCGAAGTTGGACGGCGACAGCGCATCGATGTACTGGCG
>CAYWNX010000370.1:0-2538 GCA_964459735.1 uncultured Dechloromonas sp.
CGCGCCCTACATGAGCCCGGAACAAGCCCGCGGCCAGCCGGCCGATGCGCGGTCCGATTTGTTCGCGCTCGGGATCGTGGCCTACGAACTGCTCACCGGGAAGAATCCATTCCGCCGCGCCACGCTCGCCGACACCATCAGTGCGGTGTTGCGCGACACGCCGCCGCCGTTGCGCGCCGCGCGCGACGACGTGCCGCCGGAACTCGAAAGCCTGCTCCTGACGTTGCTCGAAAAGGACCCGGCCGCACGGTTGGGCAGTGCGCGCGAATTCGAGCCGCGGTTGGTCGCCATCGGGTTGGCGAGCGGACCGCTGGCCGGAAGCGGCGCGGCCTCGGGCACGGGTGCCGCGGCCTTGCCTTGGACCGCGGGCGCGGGTTCGCGGGCGGGTTCGGGTCCGGCCGCGCCGGCCACGCCACCGCGACGCCGGGCGCCGTGGATGCTAAGCGTGGCCGCAGTCGTGGTGCTCGGCGTGGCGTTGGTGTTCGGGATGCGCGCCCGCGGGAAATCCAGGCCCATGCCGAGCCCGTTTGCCGCCGGCGTCCCCGTGGTCGCGGTCATGGCCATCGACGACAAGACCGGCGACCCGGAGTTGCAACAGGCCGATGTCGGCCGCGTCCTGTCGGATGCGTTCGTGCAGATCCTCTACGATTGCCAGGGCGTGCAGGTGGTCTCGCCGGTGCGCATTCGCAGCCTCGTCATGCGTCAGAAGCGGCAGTTCGCGGATACCGCGCACGACTTGGAACTCGCGGATGACCTGTGCCGGCAGGCCGGCGCCACCACCATCTTGGCCGGCGCCTTGTCGCGGATCGGTTCGCAGTACGTACTCGATGCGACGTTGTCGGAGTTGGACAGCGGGCACTTGCTCGGTTCGTTCACCGCCAAAGCCACCGGCAAGGACACCTTGCTGGAAACCCTCACCAACCGGCTGTCGTCCGAGGTCATGACGACGCTGGCCTCGGCGCGCGGCGTACGCATTACCGGCGGGCGCTCCATCCAGGAAATCACCACGCCGTCGTTCGAGGCCTACACGCATTTCGCGCGCGGCATGGATTTCAACAATGCCGGGAACTTCACGGCTGCCGTCCCCGAATTGCAACGTGCGGTGGCGGTGGATGCGAACCTGGGCAGCGCCTGGTCCGAACTCGCCTGCGCGTATTCGTTCCTGGGCGACAACGCCCAGGCGCAGGCGGCTTCCCGCCGGGCACTGGAACTGCGGGACCGGATGAGCCGCCGCGAACGGCTGTGGGTGGAATCGAATGCGAAGTGGGTGGATGGGCAATCCGGGGAAGCCGTGCGCGCCGCGCTACGGGCCTACTTGCAGGAATTCCCGGACGACCGGCAGGCACAGTTCTACATCGGGCTCGCGTACCAGTGGCTGGATCACGACTGCAAGGGCGCGACCGCCCAGTTCGAAGTCGCGCTCCGGCTGACGCCCGAGTACTACCCGATCACCAAGGGGCTCGCCGACTGTGCGATGTCGGCCGGTAACCGGACGCGCGCCCTGGCCGTGCTCGACCAATTCGTGAGTGCGTATCCGGCGAGCGCCGGTGCGGATCAAGCGCGCGGCTACTTGCAAGGGTTGCGAGGCCAACCGGGGACGTGATTACGCCGCCGGTGCGCGGCTGCGGGTCACGCACGCGGCGTGAGCAGCGGGCGCAATCCGGCCGCCGTCTGATGGTCGCCACGCGCCTCGGCTTCTTCGAGCAACGTGCCCCCCACCCAAATCGCCGTCCACACGCCGCGCGCTGTGAGGTCGAAGGCGCGATTCGAAACGCGCAACCCCACCGGCGGCTTCTGCACGACCTCGCCGGGAAGCCGGTCGGGGTTGGTGAAACACGGCACGAGCTCGGTGGGATAGAGCTTGTCGCGCGTCGCGAGCACGTAGCGCGGCACGCCCGCGAGCGCCGCCCAGGTGGCGTACAGGCGGGTGCCGGTCTTGTTGGCGATGGCGTGCGGCAGAATGGCGTCGGTGCCGGTGACGAAAATGCTGCCCGGCGTGAGATGTTCGGCGAGCGCAGCGTCGCAGGCGAGCGTCACGTCGTAGCCTTGTTCCGCCAGCCAACGCGCCAGCGCGGTGCCTTCCAACAACGGGCGGGATTCGCCGCACACGACGTCCTCGAGGAGTTCTTCCCGTTGCAGGGCTTGCAGCGCTTCGATGACGGCGGCGCTCGCGGATGTGGTGACGACACGCACCGGCCGTTCGAGGTGCTCGCAAAGCGCGGCGGCGGCGGCGCGCCGGTCGGCGTCGATGCCCCGGCGCATTGCGGTCAGCACCGCTCCTACCGAGCCCGCGCCCAGCTGCTCGTAGGCTCGCAACGCCACGTTGGCGGTCGACAGGAGCGCCGCCATCGCGGGTTGTGCGCGCGCGACGCCACGTGCGGCTTCCGGCAGATCGGTGGGCGCATCGGCGGCGATTTCTTCGAGCAAGCGCGCCGCGCGCTAGGCAAGCGCGCTCGTCGGCGCCAAGTGATCTTGCGCGAGCGCGCGGAGTTCGTCGGTCCAACGGTCGAGCATGTTCACCTCGTCGCCGGCATCGTC
>CAYWNX010000371.1:0-2503 GCA_964459735.1 uncultured Dechloromonas sp.
CACCGCCCAGGATCCCCGGCCGTCGGTCGCGGAGGAACAGATTTTATGGCTTAAGAAGAATTTGGAGAAGGTGGGCCCGCGAACACCCGTGTTCGTCTATTTTCATCATCCGCTGGGCGGCGATGAATTTGCCAGCCGCTACGACTACGACCGTCTCCTGGACATATTGCATCGGTATAACACCGTGCTGCTCCTTTCAGGGCATTCGCATGGGTACGCTTACCGGCCGATCCAGGGTATCGACCAGACAACCGGCGGTTCGACTTTCGGGCCGGCACCGGGATTTGCGGTGATAGCGGTGAAGGATGGCATGTTGCGAGAAGCTTATTGGAAGTCAGGCCAGCCCGCGCCGGACATAAAACTTCTGGAAAAGCGGATTCCCGAGCGCGCGCCGTTTCCGGAGGTGGAAATCAGTTCGCCGGACTTTCGCGACACCACCCGAGGTGCTCTGAATATTGCCGCGCAACTTTCGGGCCCGTTCGAAATAGAGAAGGCCCGTTACACGGTGGACGACGAGATCGGCGGCGACCTGAAACTCTCGGGGTCCGCACCCAAATGGAAAGCCATCGGCAGCGCCAACGTGAGCAGTTTGCTGCCCGGCGCACATTATCTGCGCGTGGATTTCATCAAAGGCGGGCAGCATTACAGCCATAGCACGGAATTCTTTTTCGAGCCAACCAACCATCCCACGGCCTGGCGCTCCTATCTGGCGGCTTCGAGCAAGGTCACGCCCGCCATCGCGGACGGAGTGGTTTACGTCGGCGCGAACGACGGCAAATTGACAGCTTTCAAAGCAGACTCCGGCAAGAAACTGTGGTCGGTGGAAACGGGTGCGGAAATTCTCGCCGAACCTTTGATCGCGAACGGAATGATTTACACCGCCAATGGCCTCGGCCTGGTGTCCGCTTATAGCACGGCGGGAAAGAAGCAGTGGGCATTTACCGCAGACGACGCAGTCTATTCGTCACCGGTGATCGCCGACGGCAAGGTAATCTTCGGCTGCAACGACGGAAAACTCTACGCCCTGGACGCCGCCACCGGCCGTCTGGCCTGGGTCAACACGAATGCGACCTATGCCATCGAATCCAAGCCGTTCGTTTCAAACGGAAAAGTCTATTTTGGCGGGTGGGATCAACTCATCCGATGCGTCAATGTTTCCGACGGTAAACAGGTCTGGGAACGCATCTGCGAAGGCTCCAACAGCGCCAAAGGCGCCAAACGTTACTTCAGCCCGGCGGACGCCATGCCCGTCGTCGTTGACGGCAGACTCATAATCGCCGACCGCAATATGAAACTCACCATCCTCGACGCGCAGACCGGCGAACCGGTCAACAGCCTCAAGGATGTTTCCGCCACGGGCATTTCGGAAGATGGCAAATTCGCTTATTTGCGTAGAATGGATGGCAAGCTCATGAAAGTTGACAACTCCGGCAAGGAAATCTGGAGCACGCCGGTCCATGTCGGCGCGATTCCGACCGCACCCATCGAAAGGAACGGCGTCGTCTATGTTTCGAGCGGCAAGGGAACCGTCTCCGCCGTTGACGCCGCGAACGGCAAAATTCTCTGGCAATATCAGGCCTCGCCCCAGCTCTTCGTCATGTGCTCCGTTGCCTGCGATGGAGCCAATGCCTACCTCACCGCGTTTGACGGCAGCGTCACGGCGATCAAATGTCAGAATCGCGCCAAAGCAGATTAAGCGCTCTTTCCTGCTTTCGGCGGATTTGCGACTGACATTTGGCTTGTTGACCGATAGCCTCTCGCCGGTCTATGACGCGACAGTTAGATTCCATTGACGCTGTGGTTGCCGACCTGCGTGCAGGCAAAATGGCAATCGTGGTGGATGATGCCGACCGGGAAAACGAGGGCGACCTCATCATGGCGGCACAATTTGTAACTCCCGAGGCCGTGAATTTCATGGCCAAACACGGGCGCGGATTGATCTGCGTGCCCACCACCTCCGAACGGCTGCAGCAACTCGGCATCGAGCGGATGGTGAAGCAGAATCGTGAGACGTTTAAGACGGACTTTCAGGTGAGCGTGGATGCGGCGCGGGGTGTGACCACTGGCATCAGCGCCGCGGATCGGGCCGAGGCCATCCGCATCATGGCGGAGCCGACGGCGGTGCCGGAGGATCTGGTGCAGCCGGGCCATGTATTTCCCTTGCGGGCGCGCCCAGGCGGTGTTCTCCAGCGCGCGGGCCATACGGAGGCGACGCTGGACCTCGTCCAGCTTGCTCGCTGCCGGCCCATCGGGGTCATCTGCGAAGTCATGAGCGACGACGGCTCGATGGCGCGGTTGCCGGAGCTGATCAAATTCGCCCGCAAACATCGCCTGAAGGTTTGTTCAATCGCCGACTTGATCCAATATCGCCGCACGCGCGAAAAACTGGTTGAGCGCGTCGAGGTGGTGAAGATGCCCACGGACTACGGCGATTTTGATCTGTATCTCTACCGCTCCAAGATTGACGGCCAGCATCACCTTGCGCTCGTGCGGGGCGACGTTG